>JAISZV010000253.1 GCA_031284475.1 Proteiniphilum sp.
TTCAATGTCTTAACGGTTACTTTGTCTTTTATTTTGGGAAAATAAGGCGCTGCATAGTACTCATCTAAAGCGGCATCCCCAATAAAAAAAACCTTATTCTTTTCCATATCCGTCACCTCACTGGGCTTGCAGACAACCCGGCTGCTTGTCTGCAAGTCTTACAAAATGCTCCGCATTTTGTTGTTTTAGCGCTTGTTGTTCGGAAACTGCGGTTCCCGAACAACTCCATTAGTTCTCTACGACCACGGGACCGTTTTTTATTTCTACCCACTCGGTAGGTTCATTTTTATAGCAAAGGGCCATCCAGTAGTAATGGGTTTCAGCGTTTTGTCCATGAGCGGCTGAATGCCATGTCTTTCTATGCAGGACGGCAATTTGTCCTGGTTTTAGAAGCACCGGAACAACATCTTTCGCATCAGGCTGATTTTCTTCTGTTGCCTTTGCGACTAAAAATATTATCGGTTCGCCGGCACACATTAATACTTCCTGCGTATGTTCATGCCTTTCCATCATGGCGGCGGTAAAAGGGCAGCCCGTACCTAAAGTATACCCCAGGCTTGCCAGTGAATCAATTATTGGAAATGCGGTATTTGTATCTTCCCAACCTTCGCCGTTACTGTGATTTATATTAACATTGTTTTGATAGTCATTCATGTCATATACTATTCCAAAGGGTGAAAAATCAATATGAGTGATTTCAACAGCCTGCATAATTCTGCCTCCTTGCATTTTGCCTCTCCGCGTTAATTTAACCTTTTAAAAGCCTCATCCCTGATATTCAGAATCCGGGGGTATGGGCCGTATTGCAGCAAGTTGTAAGCGGCGGCTATATTGCCCATTGTGGCGATCTTCCCCGGTTCGTAATGCTCACAAAAACCCACCAGGGCGGCGGCGGTAGAACAATTACCGCAGCCTGTTGTGTCGATCACGTTACCCAATGCGATACTCCCGGAAAAGAAGGCGTTGTTGTTACATATCATGTATGAACCTTTTTTACCAACCCTGAAATAGCAGGGTGTTTTTAAATCAATTATCTTTTTTATTGCCCCATCTTCGTCATTGACGCCGAATAGCATTTTGGCTTCCGGTAAATTAATCGAAAAAATATCGATCTTGTTTATAATATGAAAAGCCGGCTCATGCCTGTCTTTGTCTGCGGATACCGAAGTGGGTAATTCCCACATAACTTTAATATTTCCCCTGGATTTTATTTCCTGTATTGAATTCCAGATGGAATCATAAATATTCGCTTCGATATAAATGCCCTTTGTTGAATTGTTACAATGTTTCAGTATAAGCGAAAGGTCAATTTTATCTAATTCATTGACGGTTTTTTCTTCATCTGTTCCGTAGATGGAAAATTCATCATGCAGGCCCTCTTTCCCATATATTAATTTTGTATATTGCGTATGCGGCAATATTTCATTCAGGCCCGAATAGGAACAATGATTATCTTCCATCCATTCGCCGTAATAATTTTTATAATCCCTGCCTATGTTTGAGATATATATGCACTCATCCGTCCAAAGTTTAATGCCGGCAACACAAAATATAGAACCGCCAATGACGCTCTTTTTCACCGTACCGTCTTCAAATTCGATATCATTTACTATGGACGGTCCGACCACAAGATAACTCATATTAACTCCAATTCAATGCCCTTTTTTGGGCTTCAAAATCTTTTTGGATTGATTCACTGTTTTTAAGTTCATGCAGGATGACAAATTCTTTGCTGTATGAATGCAGCCGGAGGAGCAGATCTTTTACATCCCTGCCTTTCAAAACACCGGTCTCAAGCGGAAGGTGTGAATCGTAATGTTCAAGGACAATTTTTACGCCATAGTCTTCTTTTTCTTCCCATGTTGCCAGGGCGTCCATTTTATCAGAATATGGAGGCGACGATTTCCCATGAACAAAAAACTCTACATCCTTTAAGGCACAGTCCGACAGATGAATTGAACCCGCTCTTTGCCGCAATTCCGGAGCGAGGATATTATACTCCAGCCAGCGCGCTGAAAATAAAGCGGGATTATTGCCATATTCCGCTTCCATAACTCTCATTTCATCATTTTTTTCCTCCTCGGGCAGCATAAAATACGCATGATCACGGCCTTTTTGTTTTCCTGCCGCATGGAGAAGATGATTAATATCCCAGCCAATCTTCACTTTATTTCCCGGATCATTCAGTTGTTCAAAGAGCGTTATATAATCATTTTTTGACTGGGTTCCATATTCAAGCCCCCATCCCGCATTTTCAATTTCAATGCAGGGAGAAGCGCCGGTAAGAAGCTGTAATTCTTCCAGGTTTAGTAAAAATTGTTGTATCATAAATATCATGGCCTGGCGGATGTCATTTATTGGTATTGTAAAGGCCCATTCGCCGTCAATCGGCGCGTAGTCTATTAAATGAAACGTATAGGCCTGTGCGTTCAAGGCGGAAGCTATTTCATATTCCTGCGCCCATCTTTTCCAGATATGGCTGCCGGTTAAATCTCCATAATACGCTCTGACCTGCTCAATGCCGCCAAACCTGGTAATTAGTTCGGTAAAATTGTTTTTTGTTAAAAAACTTGTTGGATAAGCCCAATAAGAACAATGCAGCCTTTTAACTTGTAGATTTCGCAGTTTATATATAAGCGACACTCTTTCAGTTTCACTACTAAACAAATTCCATGTTCTCGGTACAAGATCGTCAAAGAAA
This sequence comes from Proteiniphilum sp., assembly GCA_031284475.1. Classification (GTDB taxonomy): domain Bacteria; phylum Bacteroidota; class Bacteroidia; order Bacteroidales; family Dysgonomonadaceae; genus Proteiniphilum. Next base: position 2,702 of record JAISZV010000253.1, read on the forward strand.
ATTTCTGTTCCTGAAAGTTCATTCTTTTCGCAGAAACTTTTAATATTCAGGGGTTCATTTTCAAAAATATGTTCCTTGTGGGTTATATATTCATTCATTTTCCATTCTCCTCCTGTTAAATAACCATTGGGAAGCGCCGGAAACCCTGGCTGAGTTTCCGGCGCTTCCCTTGAACTCAGCCGGCGTCCTTCTTTTGAGCCGATGACCTGGTCCAGATATAATATACCGGCATTCCGGTAACAACGACCAGTAAAGCGCATATCAGGCCCGCTAAGGGCGCCCACAAGAACGTTGAAACAACAAGTATCATGCTTGACAGTATTGAGACAACGGTCATAAATAACCATGCGGGCGCCCGCCACAAGGGATCATAATCCTTCTTTCTGTGGTGCACAAACATGGTAACAAAGGTCAGTGTATTCTTCAAAAGCAATACAAGGGTGAAATACCCGAGCAGCTCACGGATGTTTGAAATAAATACAAACAGGCTTGCTATGATACACTGTAGGGCGATTGAGACATGGGGCGTTTTAAATTTATCATGAACTTTCCCGAAAGTTTTAAAGAAAACGCCGTCTTGCGCCATTTGGTATTCAAGCCTCGGCTGAAACATTATCGTTCCTGAACAAGCGGCGGAAATTACAATAATAGCGGAGACCGCCACAAATATACCTGAAATCTGACCCAGCAGCGGCAGATGCGAAGCGGCTTCGGCGAGCGGGGCGCTTGAAGAAATAAGGTCCCCCAGGGGTAATATGCCGGTAATTATTGTTGATAACAGCGAATAAAGCGCGATTATCAGAATAACGGAGAAAATCAACGCCCGGGGCATTGTTTTTTTGGGGTCCTTAATCTCCGCCGTCATATAACAGGCCGCCCCCATTCCGTCATAGGACCAGCTTGTCGCCGAAATACCGGCCAGCAGGGCGGCTAATCCTACAGGCGCTCCGGCGATAGCCGGAGCAGCGAGAAAATCACCGCGAATATAAAACAGGCCGATGCCGATAATCAGAATGAAAGGCACCAGTTTTACAGCCGTTGCTATAGTCTGGAATTTCCCGGCGCCTTCAACCGAGCAAATGTGCAGGAACATGAAGGCCAGAATCAGGGCAACGGCCGCTATTTTTATCGCCAAATCCGGCATGGGCAGCAAAAAAGCAAAATATTGAACAGCAGAAAGCGCCACGATAGCGATTGCCGAAGTATCGTTGCCCCAAAAGACCGCCCAGCCGCACAAAAACGCCAATCTTCGCCATCCGGCATTTTTTATGTAAACATAGTGCCCGCCGGATTCATTGGGATACGCCGTTGCCAGTTCCGCCATAACAATATTCTGCGGGATCATTATGACCCCGCCGATAAAGAACGCCAGTATTGTTATGATTGCAGAACCGGAAGCACCGGCTACTTCGCTTATTGAAGTAAAAATACCCGCACCGACAGTAGTACCTACGGAAAGAGCAATCGCGGTTCCCAAACCAAGTTTCTTTTCAAGTTTTCCAGACATCCTGCGCCTCCTAAAAACCAAAGATAAAACATCCGGTTTCACAAGAAACCTTTATTATCAACCTAAGTTGAAATTACCCATCTGAAGAAAGCTCAAATCTCAAGCGAGCCGGCAAACGCCGGCCTCTCCCGCCTCCTGTAATTTTTTCTTGTTTATTTCCTTGACGACATCCATAATTTTTTTAACATGACCGGCGTCAACTTCGCCGTTATCTTTGTAAGTATCTTTAAAATAACTTCCTATGATGGCGCCGTCCACGATTGACAAACGTTCCTCACAGTTCTCCGGCGTAATACCGGCGCCGACAATCAAAGGAAAACCGCCGATAATCGACCGGAATTCCGTAATTTTTGACAATTCTGTTTCAACGCCGGTACCTGAACCGGTTACGACAATGGCATCACAACGCCGCAATCCAATTTTCAAATCTTCGTCCAGCGGGCGTCCTGATTTATAGGGCTGATATTTAAAACGGACGCCGCCAAGAACGACCGCGTTTGTATTTTTTCTCCACTGAGAAATATTCAAGTCAAATCGCTCGTCTTCTTCAGGTTCTAAATGACCGGCCACAGAATCCAATTGAATAAACTTCGCCCCATATTTCCCCGCCGCCTCAAATCCTCCCGCATCGTTATCCAGCATATTTACGCCATACAAGACGTCAGGATAGTCTTTCTGCATAAATCTTAATATTTCTTCAACCTCGTTTTCACTGCCAAAATAATTTTCCACGACCATCGCATTAATTTCGTTTGACAGGTAGATTTCAATTTCCCGCTTTGTTCTTTCCAAAATGTCCTGTCGATTATCACCTTTTAGGTGCAGCATTGCGAAAACAGTCTTTTTCTGCCCAAAAACGTCAAAATAGTTCATTAAAAAACCTCCTTCTGTTTTATTATGACAAAAAAATTATTATTGTCATTCTCGATACTTTTAGCAAGGTGAATTCCCTCACCGTTATTCCCTATCATCATAATACGTTATAATACATTATAATACATCTTATGATATTGTCAAGGGTTTTTCCATTTTTTAGGAAAAAAATACCGGCGGATAAAAGCCGCAAATATCGAAGAAAGCCGGGGAATTGTATGATTTTTCTTTGGCCCTTACATAAAATTGTTTTTTATCGTAAAATATTTTAAGGAACCGTCATGACAACAATTGACCATAAGAATTTGCAGCCCCTATATAAGCAGCTCTATCAGGTAATACTAAACGACATCAAAAACGGCGTCTTTCGTCCGGGGGATAAACTTCCAACTGAAGACGCCTTACAAGAAAGATTTGGCGTAAGCCGTATAACCGTCCGTAAAGCCTTACAAGTATTAGT
>JAISZV010000011.1 GCA_031284475.1 Proteiniphilum sp.
ATTTGGAATTGTTCTCCGATAGGAGTACGAAATACAAAGAGGGTGAAATCACATTGCGATACACCCTCATTTTGAAACTAAAAGTAAATAATCAATTAAAGATCAAAGAAATATGTTACAGTCAATAATAAATAATGATTGGGGTAGTTTTAACGCACTCCTTACGGTTTTAGCTGTTTTGTATGCTTGCGTTTTTCTGTCCGTAGTGTAATCATTGGCTTGTTTTTCGGAGTAAAATGCGCCGGACGGCTGAAAATAGTCCGTACAAGTTTCGGTTATTGCCGCACAATCATGAAATTAACAAGATTTCTTGTAGATTTATTTTTTGTATATACGCGCACGCATGGAGCCTATTTTGATTTTATCCGCAAAGTTGTGAATGAATTTTAAGATAAAAATCTTACATTTGCACATTGGTGCATGGGCAGACTTTTATTAATAAGGAAAAAGTATAAATCGACAAATCAATAAATCATCAAATTGATCTAATGAAACCTACTTTATTTGTATTGGCAGCGGGAATGGGAAGCCGCTACGGAGGACTGAAACAATTGGACGGATTGGGCCCGAACGGAGAAACTATTATGGATTATTCCATTTACGACGCGGTGAATGCCGGCTTCGGAAAGCTGGTTTTCGTGATCCGTAAGTCGTTTGAAGATGATTTCAGGGAGAAAATCGTCAGTAAATATGAGAAAAAAATACCGGTGGAACTGGTATTCCAGGAACTGGATATGTTGCCGGAGGGCTTTACGCCCCATCCCGACCGTGTGAAGCCGTGGGGTACCAACCATGCCGTGATGATGGGAAAAGAAGTGATCAACGAACCGTTTGCGGTGATCAATGCCGACGATTTCTACGGACGCGAGAGTTATCGCGTGCTGGCCGATTATCTTTCTACCCTGGAAAAAAGTGAAAACAAATATTGCATGGTGGGTTACCGCGTGGGAAACACGCTCTCGGAAAGCGGTACCGTAGCCCGCGGCGTTTGCGAGACAGATGAAGGCCGTAACCTTACCGGCGTAGTGGAACGGACACAGGTGATGCGCGTGGACGGAAAAGTGAGTTACAAGGACGATAACGACCAATGGGTCGCTATCGGCGACAATACACCCGCTTCCATGAATATGTGGGGTTTTACGCCTGACTATTTTAAGTACTCCGACGATTATTTCGTGCAATTTCTGAAAGAGAATGCCGATAATCTCAAAGCAGAGTATTTCATACCGTTATTGGTTAACCACCTGATTGTTACCGGTGCAACCACCGTGAAAGTGCTCGATACGCCTTCGGGATGGTTTGGCGTTACCTACGCCGAAGACCGGCCCGGGGTGGTGGACAGATTGAAGAGCCTTGTTGATAAAGGAACCTATCCGTCCCCTTTGTGGTAAGATCATCATGGTTTTGTTTCACCGAGATTAACCGGCTATGTGGATAGATATCATTATCATTTTTGTACTGATTCTTTTAAACGGTTTTTTTGCTCTGTCGGAGATTGCCATTGTATCTACAAAGAAGAACAAGTTGGAGGCCGAGCGGAAGAAAGGTAAAAAGGGAGCGGAGCGGGCGTTGAAGTTACGCTCCGATTCCGATAATTTTCTATCCTCTGTGCAGGTGGGAATCACATTGATCGGTATTATTAACGGAGCATACGGAGGACAGGTTTTTGCCGTTTATTTAGCGCCTTTCCTGCAACAATTCCCGGCGATAGCCCCCTTTGCCGAAGCGATTTCCATGGTCATCGTGGTGTTTCTTATCACCTATGTTTCCATTGTGATAGGCGAACTGGTTCCCAAAACCATCGCACTGAACAACTCCGAAAAAATGGCGATTGCGGTGGCGCCTACCATTCATGTGGCGAGTATCATCTTCTATCCGTTCGTGAAATTATTGTCGGTATCTACCGGCTTTGTCAACCGGCTGATCGGTTTGAAACCAAAAGAAGAGGTGGTGTCGGAAATGGAGCTGCGCGCCATGTTGAAAACTGCTTCCCATGAGGGAGTGATTGATGCGGAAGAGAATATTATCCACGAACAGGTTTTTTATTTTTCCGATAAGCGGGCTATTCACCTTATGACACACCGTACGGATGTGGAGTGGGTAGATATCAGTAAGAGCAGGGAGGAGATTATTGAAGATCTGCTACAGATGAAACACAGTAAGATTCTCGCCTGTAGGAAAGAGATAGATGATTTTGCAGGCACTATCTCCATGAGGGATTTCCTGTTACGGCTCAACAAGAGGGATTTGTTCCCGATAGAAGAGCTGATCATGGAGCCTATCATTGTTCCCAATAATCTGCCGGCGCAAAAAATGCTCGAAAATTTCAAGAATAACCACAAGTTTGTGGCTGTGGTAGTGGATGAATACGGGAGCCTCGACGGGATTATCACTATCCACGATATATTTGAGAATCTGGTAGGCGCTATTCCGGAGGAGACCGACGATGAACTCTCGGATCCGCTCATATTTATGCGCGACGACCATTCCGCTTTAGTGAGCGGGGAAGCGCCTATAGAGATATTGTCGCAGATAGATGAGGATTTTATTGTGGATTTCGACAGGATCGATTATTCTACTCTGGCCGGTTTCGTATTTGAGTGCATCAATAAGATTCCGGCGGTAGGAGACCAATTCGATTATGATAACCTTCATTTCGAGATAGTGGATGTGGATGGAAACAAGATAGATAAAGTTTTAGTAACAAAGAAATTAAAAGAGACGGATGAAATACCGGTATAATAATTAAAAGTTTTTATGTTATATAACACAAAAAAAATTCAGGTTACGTCAAAAATTCCTGCTACTTTTACAGCAATTTTAAAAAAGAATCAATCTTCATCAATATCTTAATTTTAAAACCCAGAAAATTACATGAGCAAATTGTATGGCAAATCCGGTTTGCTTGTCGATGCTTTTAAAAAAACAGTAGATGGCAGGCAAACCGGTTTATACACTCTGACAAACAGAAATGGAAGCGAACTGGCAGTTACCAACTATGGCGCTAAAATAGTTTCGCTGATGGCGCCCGATAGAAACGGAATATTGATTGACGTTGTATTGGGGCATAATACGATTGATGAGTATCTGGTTTCGGAAGAAGCCTATTTTGGCGCTGTATGCGGCAGAACGGCCAACCGGATCGCCAACGGACGCTTTACCCTCGAAGGGAAAGAGTACCGGCTGGCAGTCAATAACGGCCCTAACTCTCTCCACGGGGGGATTAAAGGATTCAACGCCGTGGTGTGGGAGGTGAAGAACCTGACCGGTAACAGTATCGAGTTGTTTTATCTGTCGGCTGACGGTGAAGAAGGATTCCCCGGCAATCTTTCCGTCACTTTGACCTATACGTTGACGGATGACAACGCTTTGGATATTCAATATAAAGCCGTTACGGATAAGACAACCATTCTGAATCTTACCAATCACTCCTATTTTAATCTCTCAGGACAGGGCGACCCCTCTATCGGAGATCACCTGCTTATGCTTAATGCAGACAGCTACCTGCCTACCGATGATACCGCCATACCTTACGGCGAGGCGGAACCGGTGAAGGGAACGCCGTTCGATTTTACCGAACCCCATACCATCGGAGAGCGGATTGATGATGATTTTGAACAACTGCATTTCGGCAAAGGGTATGATCATAATTACCTTTTGAATAAGGATACGGCAAGCGGGTATGTTTATGCGGGTTACTGCCTCTCCCGGAAGACAGGCATTAAAATGGAGATTTATACTACCGAGCCGGGTATGCAAGTATATACCGGCAACTGGATGACCGGCAATTTCCCCGGAAAACACGGGAAACATTATCCTGCAAGGTCGGCCGTCTGTTTCGAGACCCAGCATTATCCCGACAGCATTAATAAGCCGGCATATCCTTCGGTGATCCTGCGTCCGGATGATACTTTTGAGTCGAGAACAACCTACCGGTTTTTAACCGAGGCCTGATATGATTTTGTTTGAGCTATATAATAACTAACAAATTAACAATTAATTACTAAGTCAAAAAGTATGAATACTACTACTGATCAGAACAAAAATCGGATTGTGCCGATCATCATGATGATTGCGCTTTTCGGAATGATCTCATTTGTCACCAACCTGGCGGCGCCGATGGGACAAGTATTGAAAGAACAATTCGGGGTTTCCAATTCTCTGGGATTGCTGGGGAATTTAGCCAATTTTATTGCGTATGCCGTGATGGGAATACCCGGAGGCATACTTTTGCAACGCGTAGGGTATAAAAAAACGGCCCTGATCGCTATTGCCGTGGGTTTCATAGGCGTGCTGGTGCAGTATTTCTCAGGGCACTCTCCCCATGAATCCGCTTTTGTCGTTTACCTGCTCGGAGCCTTTATCGCCGGTTTCTCCATGTGTTTGTTGAATACTGTGGTAAACCCCATGTTGAATACATTAGGCGGCGGCAGTAACAAAGGCAACCAGTTGATCCAGGTTGGAGGTTCCTTCAATTCCGTAATGGCCACATTTACGCCCGCGTTCGTGGGTATTTTGATCGGAGAGGCCGCTAAAGCCAACATCAAGGATGTATTTCCCGTTATGTATATCGCCATGGGCGTGTTCGCGCTGGTATTCTTTGTAATGCTCGCAGTGAACATACCCGAACCGCATGCCACAAAAACAAAAGAATCTATGGGTAAACTAATGTTGGGCGCATTGAAGTTCAGGCATTTTGTTTTGGGAGCCATAGCCATTTTTGTTTATGTGGGAGTTGAAGTAGGTACGTCCGGAGTAATGATATTATGGTTATCCGACACGCCGGTCGGTAAAACAACCGCGGGGTTTGTAGCCGGGATCTATTGGCTTTTCATGTTGGTAGGCAGGCTGATCGGAGCCGCTCTGGGAGATAAGATTTCGAGTAAGTCAATGCTTTCAACGGCTTCATTGGTGGGATTGTTATTAATTCTGGCAGCTATCTTCTCACCTACGGGCGTCGAAGTTACCTTTCCGGCGTTTACATCGGCAGGCGGCCTTTCGTTTGGGTTGGTACAGATACCCATTAATGCAATGTTTATGGTATTGGTCGGTTTCTGCACATCAATCATGTGGGGGAGCATCTATAACCTGGCCGTGGAAGGTTTGGGTAAGTATACGCCGGCCGCTACGGGAATATTCATGACCTTAGTATGCGGCGGCGGTATCCTTCCTTGGATACAGGGAGGTATAGCCGATTCGGTCAGCTATCTGGCAAGCTATTGGGTGATTGCTATCGGGTTGGCTTACATGTTATTCTATGCCCTGGTAGGATCGAAGAACGTAACCACCGGCATTTCTGTGACGGATGAAGCGGTACCGGCAGATGTGGCTCCTCAAAGTGCGCCCGTAGAAGAGTAATCATAGAGTTTTAATAACAATTATAATGACGAAAGAAGAAGTAATCAAAATATTTTCGGAGAAATTCGGGAACGAAGCGCCGGAGGTATATGCCTCTCCCGGACGTATTAACTTAATAGGAGAGCATACCGATTATAACGGTAGTTTCGTATTCCCCGGCGCTATTGATAAAGGGATGATTGCTGCTATCCGGTTCAACGGTACCGATAAGGTAAGAGCCTATGCGATCGACCTGAATGAGAGCGCCGAGTTTGGACTCAACGAAGAAAACCTTCCTGAAGAGGGGTGGGCCAAATACCTGTTCGGCGTATGCCGGGAGATCATCAAAAGAGGGGGTACGGTAAAGGGATTCGATACCGTCTTCTCAGGCGATGTGCCCCTTGGCGCCGGCATGTCGTCTTCAGCGGCATTGGAAAGTACCTATGCTTTTGCGCTGAATGATATGCTGGATCTCGGTATCGATAAATTTGAACTGGCGCGTATCGGCCAATCTACCGAACACAACTACGTGGGTGTGAAATGCGGCATTATGGATCAGTTTGCTTCTCTTTTCGGAAAGAAGGGCAATTTGATCCGTCTTGATACCAAATCGATGGAATACGCCTATTTCCCGTTCAATCCCGAAGGATACAAACTGGCGCTGCTCGATACGGTGGTGAAGCATGAATTGGCCTCGTCGGCATACAACAAGCGGAGGGAATCGTGCGAACATGCCGCGAAAACCATTGCCAAACACCATCCCGAAGTAGAGTTTCTGCGTGATGCAACTATTGAAATGCTCGACGAAGTGAAGAATGAGATACCGGAAGAGGATTACATACGCGCCAAGTACGTGATCGAAGAGACTCAACGGGTGCTCGATGTGTGCGATGCATTGGAAGAAGGCGATTACGAGACCGTCGGACGGAAGATGTACGAAACGCATCATGGCATGAGCAAGCTCTACGAAGTAAGTTGCGAAGAGCTCGATTTCCTGAACGATGTAGCCCGCGAGCATGGCGTAACCGGTTCGCGCGTGATGGGCGGCGGCTTTGGCGGTTGTACCATCAACTTAGTAAAGGATGAATTGTATGATTCATTTATCAATGACGCCAAAGCACAGTTCAAAGCCAAATACGGCCACGAACCGAAAGTGTATGACGTAGTGATTAGCGACGGCGCACGCAAACTCTGAATACGCTTATTTATTATTTTAAGAGGGTGGTATCACAATGTGATTTCACCCTCTTTGTTATTCGTACTCCTACCGGAGAACAATTCCGGATATTCAAATTTTTCTATTTTGATATGGCCTCTGTTTTAATTGTTGGGCGCTTACTATATTTCTTTGTACAATTTTTTTCATAGCGAAATCCACAGCCTGTTGAATAATTTATCTTTCGTAAGCATCGTTGGTTTCAGTTTTTTTTCTACCTTTGTGCCCTAATATCATACAATATCAACTCTACAAAATAATGTACGCGCTATGTATAGAGACAAGCCGGTGCGATTGATCCTTGAAAACGGGATGGTTTTTCACGGACGATCTTTTGGAGCCGAAAAGGCAACATCGGGAGAAGTGGTTTTCAACACGGCAATGGTCGGTTATCCCGAAAGCCTGACAGATCCTTCCTACGAAGGGCAGATTTTAACACTCACATATCCTATCATCGGAAATTACGGAGTTCCCGCATATAGCGAAACAGACGGAGTTTCCGATTTTTTTGAATCCCCCCGCATCCATGCGAAGGGTTTGATTGTGCAGGACTACTCCGGGGAGTATTCTCACTGGAACGGGATGAGAAGCCTGGGCGATTGGCTCAAGGAGGAGGATATTCCCGGTATCTGCGGGATAGATACCCGTATGCTCACGAAGATACTCCGTGAAAAAGGTTCCATGTTGGGAAAGATCGTAAGTGAGAAAGAGGACGAGGTGGATTTTTACGATCCCGGTACGGAGAACTTAGTGGCCAACACGAGTTGCAGCGAAGTGATCGAATACGGGCAGGGTGGAAAGAAAAGAGTGATACTGGTCGATTGCGGCGCAAAGTTGAATATCATACGGGAGTTGGTCAAACGGCAGGTGCGCCTGATCCGTGTTCCCTGGGATTACGATTTCAATGAGATCGATTATGACGGGGTGATGATCTCCAACGGCCCCGGAGACCCTAATCATTGCGAGATCACCGTCGCCCGTATTCGCGAGGCGATGAAGAAAGAGAAACCCATCTTCGGGATTTGTATGGGGAATCAGTTACTGTCGAAAGCGGCCGGAGCGGAAGTCTATAAACTCAAATACGGCCACCGGAGCCATAACCAGCCGGTACAAATGGTAGGGAGCAACCGTTGTTACATCACCTCCCAAAACCACGGTTACGCGGTGGACGAATCGCAGTTGGGCGCTGACTGGGAACCCTGGTTCGTGAATATGAACGATGGCACCAACGAAGGGATAAGGCACAAAACTAAACCCTTCTATTCGGTACAGTTCCATCCCGAAGCGACGGGAGGGCCGACCGATACCCGTTTCTTCTTCGATGAAGTTGTAAAGCTGCTTTGAAAGGGGGGCTTGGGGAAGCACGACCCAAGATGCTAGACACAAGACACAAGATGCAAGACACAAGACGCAAGACACAAGACACAAGACACAAGACAGGGGGCTGGAGGTGCGGAGGTGCGGAGGTGGTTCTATTTTGATCTTGGCTCTTGATTCTTGGCTCTTGGCTCTTGATTCTTTGATTTCCCGCTTCATTGCTTCTAACTTCTGAGTTTTAATTTCTATAATAATGATGAACAATAATTTATTTACACAAGATATAACACTGTCTTCCGGGGAAGGCCGGATAACGGTAAAAAAGGCGCTCATCCTCGGTTCCGGCGCGCTCAAGATCGGCGAGGCCGGCGAGTTCGACTATTCCGGTTCGCAGGCCCTCAAAGCATTGCGGGAGGAGGGTGTGGAAACTATCCTGATTAATCCGAATATCGCCACGATACAAACTTCGGAAGGATCGGCCGATAAGATATATTTTCTGCCGGTAACGCCTTACTTCGTGGAGAAAGTAATCGAAAAAGAGCGGCCCGACGGCATCCTGTTGGCTTTCGGCGGACAGACGGCGTTGAACTGCGGCGTACAGCTATACACGGCAGGCACGCTCGAAAAGTATAACGTTGCTGTGTTGGGAACGCCGGTGCAGTCGATCATAGATACCGAAGACCGGGATCTGTTTGTGAAAAAACTCGACCAGATCAACATAAAAACCATCCAAAGCCATGCTGTTTCCACTACGGAGGACGCTCTGCAGGCGGCAAAGCAATTGGGGTACCCTGTCATTGTGCGCGCCGCCTATGCGCTTGGGGGATTGGGTTCGGGGTTCTGTAACGATGAACAGGAACTGAAAGCGTTGGCCTCAAAAGCGTTTAACTATTCAGGACAACTTTTAGTCGAGAAATCGCTCAAAGGATGGAAAGAGGTTGAATATGAGGTAGTGCGCGACCGGTACGACAATTGTATTACCGTCTGCAATATGGAAAATTTCGATCCGCTGGGTATTCATACCGGCGAAAGTATCGTAGTAGCGCCCTCGCAAACACTGACCAATTCGGAATACCACAAGCTGAGAGAACTCTCAATCAAGATTGTCCGCCATATCGGTATAGTAGGGGAATGCAACGTGCAGTATGCCTTAGACCCCGCCTCGGAAGACTATCGGGTGATTGAGGTCAACGCCCGGCTGAGCCGTTCATCGGCGCTGGCGTCCAAAGCGACCGGCTATCCGCTGGCATTCGTGGCGGCGAAGCTCGCTTTAGGATATGGGCTGTTCGACTTGAAGAACTCCGTAACACGCTCTACCAGCGCATTTTTTGAACCGGCGTTAGACTATATCGTTGTGAAAATCCCCCGTTGGGATTTGGGTAAATTCAGCGGCGTGTCCAAAGAGATCGGTTCCTCCATGAAGTCGGTCGGAGAGATCATGGCGATTGGTCGTACTTTTGAAGAAGCCATACAAAAAGGGCTTCGTATGACCGGCTTGGGGATGCATGGGTTTGTGGAGAACAAAGAACTGAAGATCGACGATATAGACAAAGCCCTCCGGGAGCCGACCGACCAGCGTATTTTCGTGATCAGTAAAGCATTCAAGAAAGGGTACAGTATCGACCATATCCATGATCTGACAAAAATAGACCGCTGGTTCCTGCATAAACTGCTCAATATTGTAAAAACGGCCAAATCGTTGGAAGATTATCCGGAAGAATCGATTGATTTACGGAGAGAGAATAATCCCGGATTCGATGAAATACTGAAAACAGCCAAGCAGCAGGGTTTTTCCGATTTTCAACTGGCGCGGGCCATCCGCAAGGAGAAGATGAAGGAAGAAGACTCCCTTCAAGTGCGCGCTTACAGGAAAAAATTAGGCGTCCTGCCGTTTGTCAAGCAGATAGATACGCTTGCCGCGGAATATCCCGCCCAAACCAACTATCTCTATCTCACCTATAACGGGTCGGAAAGCGATGTGCATTACTTAGGCGACCGCCGGTCGGTTATCGTGCTGGGATCGGGGGCTTACCGCATCGGCTCCTCGGTAGAGTTCGACTGGTGCTCGGTCAACGCGCTGAATACCGTCCGCAAGGAAGGATTCCGCTCCGTAATGATCAACTATAATCCGGAAACGGTGTCCACCGATTACGACGTGTGCGACCGGCTCTACTTCGATGAGTTGTCATACGAGCGCGTGATGGACATCATAGAACTCGAAAACCCGTATGGGGTCATCCTTTCCGTAGGGGGGCAGATACCCAATAACCTGGCGGTGAGGCTCGATCAAGCGGGCGTGCATATACTGGGTACAAGGGCCGGAAGCATCGATAATGCCGAAGACCGTCACAAATTCTCTTCCATGCTCGACCGGTTGGGTATCGACCAGCCGCGCTGGAAAGAGCTTACTACCCTCAGCGATATTTGTCAATTTGCAGACGAAGTAGGATTCCCGTTGCTGGTACGGCCTTCCTATGTCCTTTCGGGAGCGGCCATGAATGTCTGTTCCAACGAAAAGGAACTGGAGCATTTCCTTACCCTGGCTACCGAAGTGTCGGCCAAATATCCGGTAGTGGTATCGGAGGTTGTAGAAAACGCCAAAGAGATAGAGATGGATGCGGTGGCCCGGAACGGCGAACTGATCGCCTATGCCATCTCAGAGCATGTGGAGTTTGCCGGCGTACACTCAGGGGACGCCACCATACAGTTCCCGCCGCAGAAAATTTATGTGCAAACGGTAAGGCGGATCAAGCAGATTACGCGGGAGATCGCATGTGCGCTGCAAATTACCGGGCCTTTCAATATCCAGTTCCTGGCCAGAGATAATGCCATTAAGGTGATTGAGTGTAACCTGAGAGCGTCAAGGTCATTCCCTTTTGTATCTAAAGTATTAAAGATTAATTTTATAGATCTCGCTACGAAAGTGATGCTTGGTATTCCTGCGGAGAAGCCGGAAAAATCGGCGTTCGACCTCGATTATGTAGGCATCAAAGCGCCCCAGTTTTCTTTTACCCGGTTACAGAAAGCGGATCCCGTATTGGGCGTAGATATGGCTTCCACCGGCGAAGTAGGCGCCATCGGCGCTCATTTCGACGATGCGCTTCTCACTTCGATGCTGGCAGTAGGGTACCGTATTCCTGAGAAAAATATCATGGTCTCTTCCGGCGGATCCCGCTCGAAAGTAGACCTGCTGGACGCTTGCCGTCTCTTGCAGCAACACGGCTATAACCTGTATGCTACCGGCGGGACACAGAAATTTCTGGAGGAAAACGGCGTAAAAAGCCTTTATGTGGCCTGGCCCGATGAAAAGAGCGCAAAACTGAAAGTGGATGAAATGATTGCCGAAAAAAAGTTCGACCTGATCATCAATATTCCTAAAAACCTCACCGAACGGGAACTGACCAACGGGTACAAAATCCGTCGCGGCGCTATTGATTACAATATTCCTCTCATTACCAATGCCCGCTTAGCAAGCGCTTTTATCAAAGCATTCTGCAGTATATCCCAGGATAATATCAAAATAAAAAGCTGGGACGAATATTAAACGGACAAAGAAACATTATTATTATACATACCGACGGACTATAGTCCACCGGTATGTTTGGTTATAATCAACCGGTGCATTTGATTATAAATAGGGTCTGCTGAATAATATAGAATTCTTTGTTATAAGTACCTCATCAAAATAAGTTTTTTTTAAAATGGCTAAAATTGAT
>JAISZV010000012.1 GCA_031284475.1 Proteiniphilum sp.
CTGTTCGGAGCGGTATCGAAATACAAACTGAGCGCCAACGGAATGGAATCGATATTGGTCAACACAAAACCCGGCGACATGAAAGCGGTATTTAAACAATATACCGGCGTTGACGTCACCGACGAAGAACTCGAAACACTGCTTGCCTCCAAAAACTACAAAGAGGCGGATTATATGAAAGTCGCATCCAGCAACAACCTGGCGCACAATATCGTGAACATACTGAACTCAAGAACTTGCTTCGGCTTCACTACGGGAGGGCACACCGGCGAAGAGGTGCTTCTTGCTTCTTACCACCCCCAAGGCGATGCGCTCAAAGGGCATGTAAAAAATACGGATGTGAACCAATACCTGCAAAAAGTAACCGGGCTGACAACTTCTTTGCAGGAGTTATCCGACCGGATATTCGCGAAACACGGCCGGGTCTTCGCGGGAATGAACTATTCGATCGACAAGAAGGATCCGGATTTTCCTGTGCTCCGGGTAAAAAAAGGAAAGAATACCCTTGAAGTGAAAGCATTCTCATCCGTGGCTCAACTGAACGGGAAATCTTTCGATATAGGATCTGTTGCGGTCTATATCGACAAGAACGACACGTTCTATCTGCCGGCCGCACTTGCAGAGAAATTATAGATCATCGCCCCGGCTATAAAACCTATAAAACAAAGAGGTTGTATAAAAAGCCTTGGGCTATTGAATATCCGGAATTGTTCTCCGGCAAGGAGTACGAATACAAAGAGGGTGAAATCACATTGTGATACGCCCTCTTTGTTTTTCAGAGCCGGGTTAACCTTATCGTTTTTCCTCCCCGGATAGCAGGTCGCCCTGAAATGAGATGGATTGCCTGTCCGTATCGGTCACACTGAGGCGAGCCGTCCCATTCTCCCAAATATCGAAACGGAATGTAACAGGGCGATCCAGGTCGCGCACCGTGATCTCCACATTCCAATTACCGCTTTTGCTTCCCTTGTCGGCGCGATACTCAAAATCCGTACTTGTAAACATATATCCCCCTTCGCGCGAACTCATGGGGGCGCGATAGGCGCGGCCATAATAAGGCAGATAGGCTTTCACCGTATCGGGCGACACCTTCACATCGTAATAGGGTGAAAGGTAAATCGACTTGTAACCGGTGGGATAAGCGTACGACGCTTTGAATACAAAATCAGAACTCTCCACCGCGTTCCGTATACCGGCGGCCTGTTTCTCTTTTTCCACAGCCGTTTGCGCGCTGCCGCAGGCATAGAAAGCCAGTACCGAAAGAAAGGCTGCGAATCTCCAGAAAACCAATTTCTTCATAATATCTCCTCCTTCATAAATTAAGATACTTTGCGTTACCGGCAGGCAATCATCATGCTACCGCCGGGATAAGCATATAATAAACAGATGAAAAGAGCATTTTGTTTTAGAACAGGGGTTCCGTTGAAGGGAGAAGATACGATAAATAGAAGAGCAGCATCAACAACAGCATAGCGTATGCCGGATAGATATGGTTTTTTGAGATTGTCTTTGAATAAAAGTAGGCGTTCAGGTAAGAGGCCAGCGCAATGGAAAGCAGCAGGAAGAAAAAGGTTTCCTGCCAATATACAACATAGAGCAGCAGCAGAAAAACGATCAGAAAAACAACAAACTGCATCAACGAGAGTGTAAGTACCTTATCACGGGAATAGATACTGATACTAAAGATCATATTGGATATAAAAAACAATCCTATAAGCGCCGCTCCGCCCCACTCCAAAATGGAAAACGCGGGGATTTCAGGTATTGAAAAGGAGATAAAACAGAGGAACGGCCGCACGAAACCGGGAATATCATCCAGAAAACAGTAGACGGAAAACAGCGTTACATACACAAGGAAAACGCCGAACAGCGATGAAACAAACGACCGGGACCGGGGGGCTCGCATCAACCGTTCTCCGCTCCACCACAAGGGTATCAGCACAAGGGCATAAATCTGAAACAATGAAGCCGCGGCAATCAGTATGGACGCCCGAAAGGAACAAAGATAAGAGTCAGGTTTCTGATACGACTCCAGAAGCGGGAAGAATGCCAAAAGAATAAAAATTACGCTGATGTAATCACCCGACATTGTCAGGAAGAAAGGGTGGAGGCTCAACAAGAACAGCGGAGTTGTAAAAGGCAGGTTAGAACGCGAACGAAGAAGATTGAACCGGCTATTGATCAGTAACAGGATCAAGGCGATAAGAAAAACGGACAACGTGGAAGCGGCCAATGAAACCAGCGGAGGGGCAAAGAAATGCGCTGCCGGAGACCAGAGATAATTATTGCCGCGGGAAACGGCCGGGGGAAGGCCCCCCGCATAAAACAGCGCAACCCGCATGCCGGTTATTCCCAAAGCGGCGAACAGGGGAATAAAACGGCCCTCTACCAACGTTGCGCGAAACGACCTGACAACAGAATCCATGGGCGCCTTTTTTGTTATTATCTACGAATATCTTTGCGTTATTGCGTTCGGAGGTCGAAACCTATATCTTTCCTGTAATAACAGCCTTCAAATCTAATCTTATCAATATTTCCGTAAGACGCTTCCAATGCTTCGTCCATGGTTTTGCCGTAAGAAGTAACGGAAAGCGCGCGCCCTCCCGATGTAACAATTTTATCCCCTACCGTCGTCGTACCGGCATGGAAAACAATACTATCCTGCACATCGTCAAGCCCTTCAATAATTTTCCCTTTTTCATATTCTCCGGGATATCCGCCGGAAACCATCATCACGGTTACGGCATAGCGGTCGTCCGTCTCTAACGTTTTTTCATCCAGCGTTTCCGTAGATACGGCGGTAAATAATTCCAAAAGATCCGATCGGATCAGCGGCGCCACCACTTCCGTTTCCGGGTCGCCCAAACGAACGTTGTATTCAATCACTTTCGGTTCGCCTTCTACATTAATCAATCCCAGAAAAATAAATCCCTTGTAGTCTATCCGCTCCGCCCGTAACCCTTTAATGGTAGGTTCCACAATCCTGCTGCGCACTTTTTCCATAAAGGAGTCGCCGGCGAAAGATACGGGCGACACAGCCCCCATCCCACCGGTATTCAGGCCGGTATCACCCTCGCCTATCCGTTTGTAGTCTTTCGCCACCGGCAATATCTGGTATGATTTCCCGTCCGTCAGTACAAATCCCGAGCACTCAATACCCGACCGGAACTCCTCTATCACCACCCTGTTGCCGGCCGCGCCGAACATCCCGTTGAGTATCTCCCAAAGCAACCGTTTCGCCTCATTCAGGTCATCTACGATCAGCACCCCTTTTCCGGCCGCCAGTCCGTCCGCCTTCAGCACATAAGGCGATGGGAGCGAATCGAGAAAAACATTCCCTTCCGCCACATTATTGAGGGTAACCGTCCTGAAACGTGCGGTAGGGATATTATAACAAGCCATAAATCTTTTCGCGAAATCCTTGCTCCCCTCCAATTGCGCCCCTTTCTTCGACGGCCCTATGACGGCAA
>JAISZV010000036.1 GCA_031284475.1 Proteiniphilum sp.
TATAAAGATAGACCATGTGCTGGATGGGCTGGTTTCCATGGGCATACTGTCCCATATTCATGACCTGCATTTCCCGGATCTCATGAATCACGCCCCCGTAATAACTGTCGTCAAAGACCGGAGGCATTACAAATACGGAATCGAGCATATTCACAAATTCTTTCTTACCGCCCATCAGGTCGATCAATCCCTGCGGATCGTGAAATACCGACCAGGTGTAGTGCCAGCTATTCCCTTCCGTAAAGGCGTCTCCCCATTTCGTAGGGCTGAAAGGGGATTGGAACGAACCGTCTTCATTGCGTCCGCGCATCAGTTTATGTTCCGGAGAGTAGAGGTTACGGTAGTTCCGGCTGCGTTTGGCAAACCGGTCGATCTCCTCTTGGGGGCGATTCAGCGCCTCGGCCAGTTTGTATATAGTCCAGTCGGCATACGCATATTCCAGCGTACGTGCGGCATTTTCACGAATCTTTACATCATAGGGAACATAACCCAACGTATTGTAATATTCATGACCTAAACGCCCTGTGGAAGACACTTTAGGGTGCACGTTTTCAGTGCCGTGCAACATCGCCTCATAGAGCGTTTCGATGTCGTAACCGCGCAGCCCTTTCAGATAAGCGTCAGCCACCACGGATGCCGAATTGTTGCCGATCATGATACCCCGGTGGCCGGGACTTGCCCATTCCGGCAGGAATCCGCTTTCCTTGTAGGTGTTAATCAATCCTTGTTGTATTTCCACATTCACCGACGGATAAGCCAGGTTCAGGAAAGGAAAGAGTGCGCGGAATGTGTCCCAGAAACCGGTATCGGTATACATATATCCGGGAAGCGTTTCACCGTTGTAGGGACTGTAATGGATGATGTTCTCCTCCGCATCGATCTCGTAAAATTTGCGGGGGAACAGCGTAGAGCGGTAAAAAGTAGAATAGAACGTACGCCTCTGATCGAGGTCGCCGCCTTCTATCTCTATTTTTCCGAGCACTTCGTTCCAGGCGTCGCGCCCTTCCTGCTTTACCGTTTCAAAATCTTTGTCCGTCACCTCTTTCAGGTTTTGCCAGGCCTGTTCATAGCTGATGAAAGAAGAAGCCACTTTTGCAACCACCTTTTCACCCCGCTGGGTAGCGAAACCGATAAAAGCTCCGGTATGACCGGCTTCCGCCTTATTATCCTGCTGTTGTATCTCCCCATCCTTTACCACATATTTATATTGGAAGGGTTTATCGAACACAACCACAAAATAATTTTTGAAGTTTTCCGGCACGCCTCCGCTGTTACGTGTTGTATAACCGGTAATGGCGTTTTTTTCGGGAAGGATCTCTACCGCCGATCCTCTGTCGAATGCATCCACCAGCACATAGGAGTTTTCCGTTTCGGGGAATGTAAAGCGGAGAACAGCAGCCCGTTCGGTCGGCGTGATCTCTGCGGTAATGTCATAATCGGCAAGATAAACGCTATAATAATAGGGTTTTGCCACTTCCGCCTTATGTGAATACCAACTGGCTCTCTTTTCCTGGTCGAATTCCATCTTACCGGTCATCGGAAAAATGGAGAACTGCCCGTAATCATTCATCCAGGGACTGGGTTGATGCGTTTGTTTGAATCCGTTCAGCTTGTAGTCGGTATAGGCATATTGCCAACCATCGCCGATTTTGCGGGTCTGGGGCGTCCAGAAGTTCATTCCCCAGGGGAGCGCTATGGCCGGGTAGGTATTACCGTTGGAGAGAGGATGCTCGGACATGGCGCCCATCAGGATGTTTACATCATCAACCGGACTACTTTCCGATGGCGTCGCCGCCCTTCCTGTATATACCGCCGACAGCGACAAAACAGCCGTAATAACAAATAGCTTTCTCATGATTTACCGGTTTTCTTTTTATATTGAGTTGACTAAATCCATTTTCCCTTTGGCTTCCAGGTCTACAATCAGCTCGCCGAACAGGGTATTTACCCATGCAAACCATTTCCGGGTAAAATTGGAAGGATTGTCCTTGTGAAACGATTCATGCATAAAGCCTGTATCTGCATCCGTATCGCGCAGCATCCGCAGGCAATTCCGAATCTCCTCATCGCTGTCGCTGGTTTGTGCACGCATAATGATACTCATCGGCCAAACCATATCATATCCGATATGCGGGCCGCCGATCCCCTCTCCCGCCGTTCCTTTGAAGAAGTACGGATTATCTTTGCTCCACACTAATTTCCGTGTATTCCGGTAGACCGGGTCGTTCTGTGCGATGGAATCCAGATAAGGCGTCGACAGCAAGCCGGGTATATTGGCGTCGTCCATGAAATAGGCATTGCCAAAGCCATCTACTTCAAAAGCATATACTTTCCCGTATTTTGGATGTTCTACAATGGCGTATTGCTTAAGCGCATCGGCCACCTCGCCGGCCAGCGCCTTGCTTTCGGCTGCCAGTGCGTTATCTCCGACAACTTTTCCGGCAATCTCAGCGATCTGTTTCAGTGAGATGACGGCAAAAAAGTTGGACGGAACAAGGAATTGGAAAGTAGTAGCGTCGTCCGAAGGGCGGAACGTGGAAGCGATCAAGCCTACCGGGTTGACCGGGTTACCGTATCCGTCGTTGTTTACCGTATCTAATTGACGTTCTGTGACCCGTTGAAATTTATAGGGACCAAGATTCTCTTTGCGCTGCTGCTCTTTGAAAGTTTTTATCACGAGCTCCATCGCCTTTTTCCAGTCGGCGTCGAAAACGGAGGCGTCGCCCGTCGTCTTCCAATAGTTGTAAGCGAGCCTTATGGGATAACAGAGCGAATCAATCTCCCATTTACGTTCATGCAACAGCGGTTTCATTTTCGTGCGGTCGCTTACCCAGTGCCCGTTCGGGTTAGGTTCGGCATAAAAGGCATTGGCATAAGGGTCGATCAAGATACATTGTGTTTGCCGGTTGATTACCCCGGCGATCAGTTGTTTCAGTTTTGCATCAGACTTGGTAAGCGGCAGGTAAGGCCATACTTGTGCCGATGAATCACGAAGCCACATGGCGTCTATATCGCCGGTGATCACAAAGGTATCGGGCTTACCGTTCTTCATGCTGAAGTTTACCGTTGTATCTAACGTATTGGGAAAACAATTCTCAAATATCCATGCCAGTTTCGGGTCTTTTATTTTTGCTTTCACTCTTGTGATAGTCTGTTCTACAGCAACTGAGGTGAAGCGCCGTTCGCCTGCTGCTGGACGGTTGGAAACAAATTCTTTCTTCACAGACGTACCCTTTACCGCTGGGGCGGCCCAGGTAGGATGAACGGTCAGGGCGGTTAGTCCTACCGCAGTTTTTTTAATAAAATTTCTACGTGTTGTCATAAAAGTTTAACGAATTATCTTAAAAACTGTTTTACAAGGAAAGGTATAAATAATATTACCTTGCACAAAACAGATACAATTACGCAAGCCTGTATATTATTCCGAATATTACCGGGCCATAGCCCGAAAAACATCAAATAGAGTTATCCTTTGAATAAAATTACTCCTCCTCCTGCCCAATAAATTGAATAGGCAGTTTTTTTCGGAATCCGTCTTTAAAACACATCATAGTCTCGGTTCTCGACAATCCTAACGGTTGCAATTGGTCGTGGATAATCCTCAACAAGTCTTTATTGTTCTTTGCAAACACTTTGATCAGCAAGTCGTACTTACCGGTGGTATAATAACACTCTACCACTTCGGGTATTTTTTCCAGTTCTTTTACAACATTATCGAATGTGGACGGAGAAGCCAGGAAAATACCGACATAAGCGCATGTCTCATAACCGATTTTTTCTGCATCCAAAATAAACTCCGAACCTCTGATTACCCCTAATCCGGTAAGTTTCTGCACCCGTTGATGGATGGCCGCACCCGAAACGCCGCATGCGCGTGCCACTTCCAAGAAAGGAATGCGTGCATTATCCATTATCATCCTGAGGATTTTTTCATCCAGTTCGTCTAATTCGTGATGTGCCATAAGTTTGTTCTAAATTAGGTTTTATTACTGCAATTGATGTATCACCAGTCCCGAGCGCAATTTCGGCTCAAACCAGGTGGTTTTGGGAGGCATGATATTACCCGTATCGGCAATATCCATTAACTGTTTCATCGAAACGGGATACAGAGCGATGGCAAGCGCCATTTCCCCGCTATCGACCCGCTTCTTTAGTTCTCCCAGACCGCGGATGCCGCCCACAAAATCGATCCGCTTGTCGCTACGGAGATCTTTGATCCCCAATATCTCATCCAATACCAAGTTGGACGTGATGGTCACGTCGAGTTGGCCGATGGGGTTATTATCGTCGTATGTGCCGGGTTTTGCCGTCACACTAAAAGAACGTCCGTCGAGATAGAGGGAGAATTGATGAAGATGTTGAGGTTTTTGTATCTCCGATCCGGTAGGCTCCACAACGAAATTTTTCTCTAATTTTTGTATGAATTTATTGGGAGTAAGCCCGTTCAGGTCTTTCACCACCCGGTTATAATCGATGATGGTCAATTGGCTGTCCGGGAAACAGACCGCCATAAAATAATTATACTCTTCATCCCCCCTGTGGTTGGGATTGTTTTTTGCTTTCTCTGCTCCCACCAGCGCAGCAGCGGCGGAACGGTGATGCCCGTCGGCAATGTACATCGCCGGGATGGCATTGAAGATACCAGTGACACGATGGATAGCCTCTTCTTCTGCTATCAACCAAAAATGGTGTCCTACGCCATCGGCCGACACAAAGTCATATTCAGGTTCACGGGCTGTAACCTTTTCCGTAATTTCATTCAATTCCCTGTTATCGGGATAGGCAAAGAAAACGGGTTCCATGTTGGCGCCGGTCACCCGCACATGCTTCATGCGGTCTTCTTCTTTGTCTCGGCGCGTAAGTTCATGCTTCTTGATCTTCCCGCTCATGTAGTCCTCCACGTAAGCGCCTACCACCAAACCGTACTGGGTTTTG
>JAISZV010000042.1 GCA_031284475.1 Proteiniphilum sp.
TCTTTTAAACAATTTTTATACGCTTTTATTGTTTCTTTTAACCCCATATAGAGCGCGTCGCTGATGAGCGAATGGCCGATAGATACTTCCTTCAGCCAGGGGATACTCGTATAAAGCCATGCGAGGTTTTCCAGATTCAAATCATGTCCCGCATTCACGCCCAAGCCGAGGTTCTTTGCCAGGGTGGCCGCTTCAACAAAAGGGGCGACGGCCTTTTCCTTGTCTGCGTGGTATGCTTCGGCATAGGGGCCGGTGTAGAGTTCAACCCTGTCCGTACCGATTTGCGACGCCATCTGTACCATTTCAGGATTGGCATTGATAAAAATGGAAGTGCGTACCCCCATCGCCTGAAATTCATTGACAACATCCGTCAGAAAGTCCTTGTGTGTGACGGTATCCCATCCCGTGTCGGAAGTGATGGCGTCATGGGAGTCGGGCACAAGGGTTACTTGCGTGGGCTTGATCTTCCTGATCAGGGAAATGAATTCCGGCGTGGGATTTCCTTCTATATTGAATTCCGTATATACTTTTGCCTGTAAATCGAAGACGTCGGTATAGCGGATATGGCGCTGATCGGGACGGGGATGTACCGTAATGCCTTCGGCGCCGAAAAGCTGGCAATCCGTAACTACCTGCACCAGATCGGGAATATTTCCGCCGCGTGCATTCCTCAAAGTAGCTACTTTATTTACATTTACACTAAGTTTGATCATAAACCTTTACAAATAGAAAAAAATAAAACGCAGGGACTTTTAAATAGGCAAAATTTTGCCATCTTTGCAAATCGGATACAAAAGTAATACGAAATAACCGTTTTGCGCAATGTCGACCAAAGAATTTATCAGAAATCAGGTGAAAAGATACAATCTATCGTTCACGCCTGAGCAGTTTATGGAGCTTTCCAAGACGGAAAATTCCCTCATCATCGTGGAGGTTCCCTTGAAAGACTATACGCTCACGGAAATAGCCCGGATTGTGGAAAGTAATAATACGCATATAACATCTCTCAATATTATGCCGGTTTCAGGTGGGGAATCTCTGTTGGTTTCTTTAAAACTCGATACGGATGATGTAACTGCTTTGTTGAGAAGTTTTGAGCGGTTTAATTATAATGTGGTCTATTATTTTATGAAAGAAGGAGAAGTGACCGACAAGCAAAAAGAGCGGTTGGATGAATTGATGTATTATTTGGAGATGTGATGAAAGGGGAAGTCAAGAATCAAGAGCCAAGAATCAAGAGCCAAGATTCAAGATTCAAGACTTCTAATTTCTAAAAATATAACGAGATGAAATTTGCTTTATTCGGGAGTATGTTTCCCAACAGGACTGCCAAAGCCGAAGAACAGATATGCGGTGTATGTGAAGCTATCAGGCGGAACGGTGGCGAGTTGTGCCTGCCGGCGAACTTTTTTTACAGCTTTCCGGCGCCTGTCCGCCGGAGAATCGCTCCGCTCTGCACACTCGAAGAGAAACTGCCTGCGGTGGATATGGTTGTGAGTGTGGGCGGTGACGGTACTTTCCTGAGGACGGCCGGCACGGTGGGCGATTCCGGTATTCCTATTCTTGGTATCAACACGGGGCGACTGGGTTTTCTGGCCGCTATCAATTATACCGATATGGAAGAGACGCTTAGGGAGGTAACGGAAGGCGCTTATAAGGTGGAAGAGCGCACATTGTTGAAGTTGTTTACCGACGAAACTTCTCCTCCTGAACATTTCAATGTGCATGCGCTCAATGAAGTAGCTGTTCTGAAACAGGACACGGCTTCTACGCTTTCAATCCATGCTTATATCAATAACGATTATCTGACCTCCTATCAGGCCGACGGGCTGGTGGTAGCGACCCCAACCGGATCTACCGCCTATTCGCTGAGCATCGGGGGTTCTATCTTATCCCCTTCGACGCCCAGCATTATCCTTTCCGCCCTAGCCCCGCACAACCTCACATCGAGGTCGTTAGTGGTGGATGATAGCAGCGTTATCTCATTGAAGGTGGAGAGTCGCAGCCGTATGTTTCTTGTCTCTGTGGACGGCGAATCGCGCGTATTAGACGAATCGGTCGGCATCCGGGTGAGAAAGGATGATTACACGCTCCGTGCGGTAAAACGGATTGGCCGCACTTTCTATGAGACATTACGTGATAAACTGATGTGGGGAGCGGATGTGAGGAAACAACAGAAGCCGTAAAAATAATCAATTCTGGTTTTATCAGATACAAAAAACTGCATATAAAGGCACTGATTTTATTCCGTTTCCAAAACCAAAATTCTTTTTGGATATACGGATAGAATAAGGTGATTTATACTTTTCGACAAAGACTCCTAAACTCTTTGAGCGATTTTGCTTTCCCTTTTTTACTTCAATCGGAATAACCGCACCGTCAATCTGAAGAACAAAATCGACTTCGGCTTTACCATAAAAATACAAAAACGTTCCGAAAAATCAGAATATTCTGATTTTTCGGAACATTCCGGTCATATCTGATTAAATTTATCCATTGCTTTGGCTTTAAACCCATCTGCAATATCAATGTAGGGTTTCATTGCATTGTAGTCGCTATGACCTGTCCACTAAGATTAGGAATACCTCAAGCCGGTGAAACATTGGAATAAAAATACCTTTTTATCCTTCTTCTTCCTCCTCTTCGTACGTTTCTTCAATAAACTCTTCCGCAAGTTTTTCTTCCCGGTAGGGCAGGTATTTGTCGAGCGCCAGGATAATCAGGTAGAAAAAGGACATAAAAACAAAAATACCTGTTAATCCTACGACGGCAATCAATAAAGCTGTTTGTATTGTCGGTGTCATGTTTGTCGTTTTTTAAGCCAGTAGAGGAACCAGCGTCAATATAAT
>JAISZV010000046.1 GCA_031284475.1 Proteiniphilum sp.
TTATCAAGCGATCCCCTGTTGGTATCCGATATGAATATCTGCCCGAATTCCGGGCCGGAGACCAGTTTCACAATCTCCTCCACCCTTTTGGCGTCGAGCCGGTCAAAAATATCATCCAGTAAGATGATAGGAGTTGTTTTCCCCGTTTTCAGCAGGAAATGGAATTGCGCCAGCTTCAGCGAAACAAAATAGGTTTTGTTCTGCCCCTGCGACCCTACCTTTTTGATAGGATAGTCATCGAGCAGCATCTCCAACTCGTCGCGGTGAATACCCGCTGAAGTGTGACCGAGAAAGAGGTCACGCTGCCTGTTATGTTTCAGTTTTTCCAGGAAATCAACTTCATTCAGTTGGGAAGTATAACTGAAAGAGACCTGTTCGCCCGATTGGCTGATACGGGCGTAGAATTGATTGAATATAGGGGTAAATTCTTCGATAAACTTTTTCCTTTTCCTATGAATAAAGGTACCCGCTTCGGCCATCTGCTCCTCCCAAAGATCCAACAAAGTAAGATCGATAAGCGGCTCCTCATTCTTCATCAGCACATTCCGTTGTTGTAGCGCCTTATTATACCTGACCAGCGCGCGAAGGTACTCTTTATCAAACTGGGATACGGCCATATCCATAAACCGGCGCCGCACCTCGCTCCCACCGGTAATCAGTTCGTTATCGGCCGGGGATATCATTACCAGCGGAATCAGTCCGATATGATCCGAAAGCCGTTCGTACTCCTTCTTATTGCGCTTGAACTGTTTCTTTTGCCGGCGGCGAATGGCACAATAGACCTCTTCTTTCGCGGCGTCCTCAAGCTCATACTTCCCCTGCAACATACACACCTCCTCACCATGCCTTATGATCTGCGAATCGACAGGATTGGTATAACTCCTGCAAAAGGAGAGATAATAGACGGCGTCCAGCAGATTGGTCTTCCCCATTCCGTTGTCGCCGATGAAACAATTCATCTTCGGAGAGAACGTAAGATCTGCCTGAGTCAGGTTTTTATAATTGATAAGGGATAGTTCTTTTAAAATCATCATATATAAAGTGAAAAACGAAAATCGCACAAAGTGCATATCCTTTGACACATTAGCACATTGGCCATATTATTCACATTGGCACATTAATCACATTATTCCTCTAACAACAGGCGTTGCAGGTCTTCGGGCGAAATATTCATTTTGAGCCGCCCCTGGGAAGCAAATGATATCTTGCCTCTCTCTTCGGAAACGATAATCACTTTGGCGTCGGTCTCCTGCGATATTCCCAATCCGGCCCTGTGGCGTAATCCCAGGTGAGTAGGAATATTGGGATTCTGGGAGATGGGTAAAATACATCCCGCCGCTTTGATTTTTTTTCCGACAACAATCATGGCTCCGTCATGCAACGGGCTGTTCTTGAAAAATATGTTCTCGATAAGGCGCGACGATATATCGGCATTGACAATCTCACCGGTCTGCTCGTAAAGCCCCAGATGAAGATCCCCCTGAATAGCTATAAGTGCGCCTGTATTTGTCTTCGACATATTCATGCAGGCAAGCACAATGGCCGTCAGATGCGAATTATCCCCCTTCTGTTTATCGCCCAGGAAAAAGAGTTTTGTGATAAAATTCCACCCTTTTTTGGAGCCGAGCGACATCAGGAAGCGGCGTATCTCATCCTGAAAGAGAATTACCAGTAAAAAGAGCCCTACACTCACAAATTGGTCGAGAATAGATCCAAGCAGCACCATATTGAATACCCGTGACACCAGAATCCAGATCACCATGAAAACCAAAATTCCGAGAAAGAGCGGACGCATCCCCGATATCTTTACCAACCTGAACAGGTAGTAAAGGAGCAGCGCTACCAGCACTACATCAATGAAATCTCTTATTCCAAAATGAGTGAGCATATTTCCTTATGAATCAAATTCTTTTATTCTTTTTATGATCTTCACACACTCCACTGCCTCTTTCACGTCATGCACCCGCAGAATATCAGCGCCGGAAAGTAATGCAGCCGTATTGAGTGCCGATGTACCGTTGAGGCTTTCCTCCGGTGTGATCCCAAGCAACGTGCAGATCATCGATTTTCTCGATATTCCTACCAATATAGGTTCCTCAAAGATATGAAAATATTTCAGATAAGCCATCAATTCATAATTTTGAGACGTCGTTTTACTGAATCCGAAGCCGGGATCTATGATCACATCGCTTACTCCGAGTTGATTCAATTTTGCCTTGCGCTCAGAGAAATAGTACAAAATATCCTGAATAAAATTGTCGTAATGGGTGTACGTTTGCATTGTCTGCGGCGTACCTCGCATGTGCATAAGTATGTAAGGGACATTTAGTTGTGCCGCCACGGGAAACATCAACTCATCTATCTGCCCTCCCGAAATATCGTTGATAATGTTTATGCCATATTCC
Source organism: Proteiniphilum sp. (assembly GCA_031284475.1). GTDB lineage: Bacteria > Bacteroidota > Bacteroidia > Bacteroidales > Dysgonomonadaceae > Proteiniphilum. The sequence goes on from JAISZV010000046.1 coordinate 2,406, forward strand.
TCTACGGCCTCCTTAGCCACATCGGCATAAAAGGTATCCACGGAGAGTATTGCATCGGGAAACTCTTTACGGATTAGCTTCAGCGCAGGCGTCAGCCGTTCTGCTTCCTCTTTCGCATCGAGGAACCGGGAAACGGGTGAAGAGGATTGCGCGCCCACATCGATTATTGTGCCGCCCTCCCTGAGTATCTGGTGGCACCTCTCTATGATCTCGTTGGCGGCCTGCTTTCTGCTCCCCTGGAAGAAAGAATCAGGGGTGATATTCACAATACCCATTACCCGGGGTGTGGAAAAATCAACCAGCCGGCCGTTTATATTGATAGTCTTTATTTTTCGTTTTGCACTCTTCATTTCTCATTCTCCCCTTTTCATTTTGCACTCAATATAATACCAGTGGCTCTCTACCTATCCCTAAAAAAATTCACTGTTAGTTTACCAAAATTCCGAATCTGAAACCTTAAATTTTGAATTTCAAAGTACCGAATCGGGATTCTGCCCGGGATAATCAACAGTATAATGCAATCCCCTGCTCTCTTTGCGCGCCATAGCCTGTTTAATCACCATATAGCCCACTTTGATGATATTCCTCAATTCACAGATATCGCGCGACACTACGGAACGCTGAAAGAGATCTTCCGTTTCCCGGAACAGGATATTCAACCGGTCGAGCGCTCTTTGCAAACGCAAATCCGAACGGACAATACCTACATAAGACGACATGATTTGCCCCACTTCTCTGTAACTCTGCGTAATAAGCACCATCTCTTCGGGAGAGGTGGTTCCTTCGGCATTCCATGAAGGGATATCTTCCCGGAACGAATACCGCCTGAAAAGAGGTATAGAGCGCTTTGCAGCCGCATCGGCAAAAACCACCGCTTCAATCAATGAATTCGACGCCAGCCGGTTGGCTCCGTGAAGCCCGGTGCAGGCACACTCTCCATTGGCATAGAGGCGGCCGATGCTTGTCTCCCCATCCATATTCACTTTGATTCCTCCACATAGATAGTGGGCCGCAGGAGCTACCGGAATCATATCCCTGGTAATGTCGATCCCATAGGAAAGGCATTTCTCATAAATGGTAGGAAAGTGTTTCCCGGTTTCTTCGGGATCTTTATGTGTCACATCTAAGAAGAGATGTTCAAAACCTTTCTCTTTCATCTCCGTATCGATGGCACGGGCTACAATATCGCGGGGAGCAAGCGAACCCCGTTCATCGTATTTGTGCATGAATTCTTCGCCGTCGAGTGTTTTCAACACGCCCCCGTAACCCCGCATCGCCTCCGTAATGAGAAACGAAGGGCGCGCTCCGGGATGGTAGAGCGCCGTAGGATGAAACTGCACAAACTCCATCCCTTTGATCTCGCCCTTGGCACGCGCCACCATGGCGATACCGTCGCCCGTAGCGACCAACGGATTAGTAGTTGTCTGGTAAATGCAGCCAATTCCGCCTGTAGCCATCATTGTAACCCGTGCGAGAAAAGTATCGATCTCGTTTGTCTCCTGGTTGAGTATATAAGCCCCGTAACATTCGATACCCGGCGTATGCCTTGTGATCACCTGCCCCAAATGGTGCTGCGTGAGTACTTCTATCGCAAAATGGTTGTCAAACACATCAATATTGGGATGATTACGGATAGCCTCAATCAGGCTGACCTGGATTTCGGCCCCGGTATTGTCCTTATGGTGTAAAATGCGAAATTCCGAATGTCCGCCTTCGCGGTGGAGATCGAAGTTTCCTTTATCATCTTTATCGAAATCTACTCCCCATCTTATCAGTTCCCTGATTTGAGCAGGCGCTTCACGTACCACTTTTTCCACCACCTCCACATCGCAGAGCCCTCCTCCTGCATCCAACGTATCGGCTATATGTTTTTCAAAGTTGTCCCACGGATTGGTTACGGAGGCAATCCCTCCTTGTGCATAGTATGTATTGGCGTCTTCCAGTGAGTTCTTCGCCGCAATGGCTACTCTTCCGTGTTTTGCCACCTTCAGGGCGTAACTCATTCCGGCAATACCCGAACCGATCACCAGAAAATCGTATTTATAAACCATTTTTCTCCTTAATTTTAGGATTATCCGGTACAAATTTACATGTTTTTCCCATTGAATTTGAAAAATCGTGCGGGTTTTCATAGAATCATCCGTCATTTCTACAAAATATCATTTTTCCCGTACACATCCATCTACTCCACCGTTCCGTCTTCCCTCTTTTTCACTTTCCTACCGTTCCGCCTCCCAGCCGCCCGTTCCCTCCTGAACGCTTGAACGCCTGCACTCCTTAAATTCTAAACTCCTGTGTAACAAATAATCAAGTTAAAAAACGTTATACCTCTCAAAAGTCTCTTCTAATTTGTTTCCTTTGTATAATAGATAAATCGACTGCTAAACATTGCGTTATTACTTGTTTTACACTTTTAATTATTCTGGTATGAGCAATTTACTCCGTCTACTTCTGTTTCTCTGCCTCCTGCCGGCCTCGAATCTGGTTTCCGGAAATACAATGCAATCGGATTCCACCTACTTGCTCAGAGGCAGGGTATTGGGCTCCGACACCAACGAACCGCTGGTCAATGCAAGTATTTCGGTACAACAAGTGAATGTATCGAGCGTCACCAATCAGGATGGATATTTTTCCATTCGTGTCCCGGTTTCTACCAAAAATTCACAACTGCTTATCCGCTATCTGGGATATGAAAACCGGAAAATACCGATAATCACGCTGATCAATAACCTAAACAACCATATTACCTTAAAACCCTCTCCTATTAAGCTAAGTGAAGTTGTTGTGGTATCGGGCGACGGAAAAGAATTAATACGTGAGGCGTTGCAACGTATTCCGAAGAATTACCCCGACAATCCGCATATGATGGTGGCTTTCTACCGTGAGTCGATAAAAAAAGGGTCAAACTATATTTCATTGGTAGAAACTGTGCTGGATATTTACAAAGCCTCCTACAGTTCCTACAGTGATGACCAGGCCAAAATCTATATCGGTAGAAAAGCTACCGATATCTCTCCCCGCGACACTGTACTGCTAAAGTTTCAGGGAGGTATCAGTGGTGCGTTGATGCTCGATATTGCCAAAAACCCGGAGATTGTTTTCGGAACGGACGCATCGGAGTATCAATTTCACATTGAAGAACTGATTAATATTAACGACAAACCGCACTATATCATTTCATTCTCCCCACATCCGGGAATAAAAGATATCCTGTTCAGGGGAAATATCTACTTAGATGCGGCGTCTCTTGCTTTTGCCCGCATGGAGTTCAATATGAATGTGGAAGAACGGAAAGATGCGTCCAATATATTTATCAGGCGAAAACCGTCGAAGATGAGGGTGGAGGTAAACAAGGCGCAGTATGTAGTGGATTTTATTGAAGATGAAGGGAAATGGTATTTCAATTACAGCAGTACCGAGGTTTCATTTCGTGTGCGGTGGACAAACCGGTTCTTCGGCTTGTTTGCTACTACCTATAGCATCCGGTCGGAGATGGCCGCTACCGACAGATACGACGACAATGTGGTGAAATTTCCCCTTAAAGAACGTATCCGGTCTACGGACGTGATTGCTGAAAAGGTAGAACATTTCCTTGATCCCGGCTTTTGGGGCGAATATAACGTGATCGAACCGGATCAGGAAATAACGGACGCTGTGAAACGATTGAGCGGAAAATTACGGCGGAGAACCGAATGACGCGACGATTGGTAGATTTAACGATCCCGACGACAAGCCGGAACAAGTAGCGGTGATTGGAACTTAGGCTGGGGACAAGGAAAAAGGGAGACCGGATGCAATACTTACTGTGTAGTGATACATTACATACTGTGTAGCGATGTGATACATACTGCGTAGCGATGCACTACATACTGCATAGTGATGTACTACATACTGTGTAGCGATGTGCTACATACGGTAGTAGCGATGCATTACATACGAA
>JAISZV010000073.1 GCA_031284475.1 Proteiniphilum sp.
TCCCCGCGCCGGTAAAAAGGAAGATGTGATGACAAGGACGAACGCGCTGTAAATACAGAACTTGATAGTAAGCGTATCACCGAGTACATACCCCGGGACAACCGCGGAAACAAAGGCTAAGAGCACCAGAAAACCCCGGAAAACAAAACCGGTATTGATCCACCGGATGCCCAACGAATATTTTTCGCCGGAGGAAAGAAAACAGCCCGAAAGGGAAAGCCCGCAGAGCAGCCAGGGAACATAGAAGTTTATATAAAAAAGAATACGGTTGGTTTCTTCCCTGGCGTCAAAGAAAAGGGGAAGAAATATATCAGGATTGGCGTATTTTACGGTAAAAAACACGCCCCCCGCCAGAAAAAAGGCGGCGGCGCCCAGAGCCGGTGTAATTCTGGAAAAAAAGCGCCCCGTTTCCATAAAACCTCCCTAATATTATAATCCGCATTTCTTTTTGGGTAAACGCCCTGCGGGTGCTGTTGCGGGGCGGGGTTCTTGCGGCATTCTTTAATAGGGGCTACACTTTTACTGCCGGAACGATTCCGGCTGAACCGGGAAACGGATGGAGCTGTTGCCTTGAATCAGCGTAAGCCTTATACAGGTATTCTTTTTATCATATACGGAAATATGATCCTCTACGGTTTTATACAAACCATGCGCGGCGTAATTTATCCGCTTGTAAAGAATGACTTTTCCGTTTCCTACAGCCGGCAGGGTTTTCTGGTATTTCTTGTTTCCTTTGTTTCGGTATCCGCCTGCGCAGCCGCCGGCTTTTTCCTCAGCCGCTTCGGTTTCAGAAAATCCATGGCAGCAGGCTTTACGGCGGTTACTGCGGGCATGGCCTCGTTTTTGTTTTCCCCGGGAAGCAGTATGGCAGGGGGATTCTGGATTACCGCCGGCATGATCGTTCTGATCCACGCAGGACTGGGGTTTTTTGAGATAGGCCTCAACGGAATGGGGGCAAGAACCTTTACAAGAAATTCCGCGTTGATGATGAGCCTTCTCCATTTCTTTTACGGTGTGGGGGCTGTTCTGGGACCTCTTTTTGCCGGCTTTACTTCGAACGGCCTTGGCCTTAACTGGCGCTTTATTTACCCCCTCGGACTTGTTCCGGTAGCCGTTATGGCTCTCGTTACCTTTTTTATTACGCCCAAAGACGATCCGCCGGGAACGGCGGATTCGCCTGCCGGGAAAACACCTTCCGTTTCCGGCAAACAATTCACTTTTTGGTCCGCCCTCCGGGATCCTCTTGTCTGGCAATTCGGCCTTCTTCTCGGCTTTGTAAGCGCCGGAGAAGTAGGATCCGCCAACTGGAGCGGACTGTATCTGCAGGATGTGTACGGATACGATCCAAAAACAACAGGCGCGGCATTCCTGTCGCTTTTCTACATTCTCTATACCTCTTCCCGGCTCCTCAGCGGTTTCGTCATAGAAAAGACAGGGTACTTCCGGAGCCTTTCCATTGCGGCCTGCATCATTATCGTTCTTTTCGCCGCGGGTTTTGGCCTTGGGAAAAACGGCGTTTGGATACTTCCCTTTACGGGTTTCTTTCTCGCAATCTGTTATCCTACCCTGCTTGCGGCAGGCATAGGCATATTCAGGGAACGCGCGCAGACGGCAAGCAGCGCCATGATCGTTATCTCTTTTTCACTGGGCGGCGTACTCCAGTTTCTCATAGGCCTTGTCAACCGCTACATCGGCGAAGCCTGGGGCTACCGGTGCTGCCTTGTGTATTTGATTGTCTTTGCGATCCTTTTACAGCGGCTCAGATATAAAATTACCGGCGCCGGATGAGCGGGAATAACAGGGAGGATCACAACAATGAGGCAAAACAAGGCGGTTAAATTCATTCTGGCGGGGATTACGGCCTTTTTGTTTTTGAACATTCTTTGCCTTGTGTATTACAATATACCGGTTCATATTACAACACAAACAGGCGTAACGGATTACGCCTGGGAAAAACACGCATTTTACAGCAAGATGACAGAAGGATTTGGGTATGGAAAGATGAACAATGAAGGATTTAACAATCTTCGGAATTACAACAAGCAGCCGGTTGATATATTGATAATGGGATCGTCGCAAATGGAAGGTACAAACGTCCCTCAAAATAAAACGGCCGCCGCCCTGTTAAATGAACTTTTTAACGGATTAAAATATGCTTATAATATTGGAATTTCCGGTCATGATTTTCCGCATATTGTAAATAATATAGAAACGGCGATTCAATATTATAAACCATCTGAATATATTGTTATTGAAACCGGCTCAATGCAATTCAGTATACAGGACATGGAAGAAAGCATAAACGGAACATTAAAACGAATCCCGTCGTATGACAGCAAAATTATGTTTTTCCTGCAGAAAATACCGTATTTACGGTTGCTTTATCTCCAATACAGGCATTTCACCGGGAACGGCGGGGAAAACGGGCCGGAGCAGAATATTATTGCATTCGATAAAGAGAAATATTCAACCGCCCTTGACGCGGTGATGAAAAGATTGCATCAGCTAAGTACAGAATATGGCGCCGGAATAATCATATTTTATCACCCCCATCTTGTTTTTGGCGGCGGCGGTTTAATTTCCGAAGATACTGTTTATGAATATTCGGCATTGTTCAAGAATTCGTGTCTAAGAAATGACGTGATATTTATAAATATGGCGGATTGTTTTATTGAGGAATACAACAATAGCTATATATTGCCCCATGGATTTTCAAACACCGTGATTGGTGCGGGTCATTTGAACAGAAACGGGCACAGATTGATTGCCAATGAATTATTCCGGCAAATCAACATAAGGGAAAAGGCCGATTCAATCCAATGACTTTTTCAAGCATTTCCTTTTTTATATTTTTCACGGTTGTCATTCTTGTGATGCTTGTGACAAAGATAAAAATATTTTCAAAACGAAAATTACGCCATACAATTTTATTAGTGGCCAGTTATCTGTTTTACGGCTGGTGGAATTGGCGGTTTTGTTTTTTGATGCTTGTTCTGACTGTAGCCGCGTATATTTCCGCAATACAAATTGACAGGAAGCCGGAAAACAAATTCTATCTTTACTCCGGAATTATTATTCCTCTTGTCATTCTTGGTATATTCAAATACTTTAATTTTTTTGTTTCTTCCTTTGCGGAAATATTCGGAATTCACAATACAAATTCCCTAAACATTATTTTACCTGTCGGCATATCGTTTTATACCTTTCAGTCATTAAGTTATACAATTGATGTTTATCGCAAAAAATCAAGAGTTGAAAAGAATTTTATACGGCTGGCATTATACATCTCTTTTTTCCCCCAACTGGTGGCAGGTCCAATCGTAAGAGCGTCCGATTTCCTGCCGCAGCTCGACGAAGAAAGAAACGTCAATTCAAATAATTTTAAAACCGGGATCCAGATTTTTTCATTCGGATTGTTTAAAAAAATCGTTGTAGCCGATTGGTTGTCGGTATTTGTTGACAATGTTTTCAGGACACCCGGCATGTTTCACGCGATCAGCCTTATATTGGCGGTAATCGCCTATTCCATTCAAATATATTTTGACTTTTCCGGTTATTCAGATATGGCCATCGGCTGCGCAAAATGCCTTGGTTATGATTTTGCGCGCAATTTCAACCTGCCCTATATTTCAGGAAATATTACGGAATTCTGGAGAAGATGGCACATTAGTTTATCTTCCTGGTTAAAAGAATATCTATATATACCTTTGGGCGGCAACAGGAAAGGTAATGCGCGGACATATATAAATAATATGATCACAATGCTGCTCGGCGGATTATGGCATGGGGCAAATTGGACTTTTTTGGCATGGGGCGGTATACACGGTATCGCGCTGTGTGTTCATAAAATATACAAAGATATTTTACCCCCTCCCCCGAATACTGTTCGGCATATATTCGCCGCCAAAATATTAAATTTCATTCGTTGTTTTTTTGCGGTTCTTCTTACAAATTTATTTGTTTGCTTTTGCTGGATATTATTCAGGGCGGACAGTTTTTCAACCGCCGGTCAAATAATTATCCGCATCATTACATGGCAAAATGGAATTATCCAAATTTATTCATGGGTTGTTGCAGCCATACTGATTTTGTTATCCGCAACCATAACGGCAATTATAAGAGCATACAGAACAAAATCAGGGGAAACAAATGGATTTTATGTTGTACTTGATTTATCAAAATTTTGGCATTTGGTTATTTTCTTTTTATTCATAGGGCTAATTATCGGGCTTGCGTTTGTAGGAACGAATCCGTTTATATATTTTCAGTTTTGAAAACAGTGAACCTGTGCAATAACCCGGTTTATTATTTCAGGCTAAGGTCCGTTGGGTTTTAATTGAACAAGTTGCCCAACAAACGGCTATTCCGCAATGCGTTCTTCCACTGCTTCACCGTAACTTTCGATATGATCACAAATTGCTTCAAGGCCCCGTTCGCCGCGTATCTGTTCGCCAAGCAGGGCGGCGTTCTTTTTGTAGGCAGGGTTGGTCATAAGATCAACGATGTTCCGTTCAAGATATTTTTTTGAAATACCCGTCATTTTAACGCT
>JAISZV010000138.1 GCA_031284475.1 Proteiniphilum sp.
CTCTAATTACGGCGCCACAATAACCGGTAATCTCAACGATATACTATAGCAGATATTTTGCAATAATACCATAAATTGATATATTTGTAAGGCTAATGAAAAAGAAACAATTATGGCAAAAAATAGATCAATATTACTGGGGAAATCTTTTGACAATTTTATATCAGAACAAGTCAAATCAGGGAAATATGCATCGGCAAGTGAAGTCGTGAGAACAGCCTTACGCCTATTTGAACAGCAAGAAAACAAAGCTAAAATTCTTGTAAACGAATTGAAGGTTGGAGAAAAATTGGGAATGATACCAAATTTTGACAAAGAAAAAGCACTTTCCAATTTCCACGAAAAATATTTAAGAGATAATACTTGATATAAGTGAAAAAACTTTTGAAGATATTGAGAAGATTTGGCTTTATACGGCTGAAACATGGTCTGTTGAACAAGCTGACAGATATTATAATCTGATTTTTGACGAAATCGAATATATCATAAGAAACCCTTTATCAGGAAAGGATTTTTCTCACATACGGAGAAGTTACAGATGTTCCAAAGTAAAGTCTCATCTAATATTTTACAAATACAGGAAATCAGGGGAAATAGTAGAAGTCATCAGAATACTTCAACAAAATATGGATATTGAAGAAAGGCTAAGCGAATAAAAACAGGACGAACAAAAAATTCAAGTGAAGAATGGGTAAATTCAGAATACGGTTAACAGACTTTGACCGGATTGCTCCGACGCAAGTTCAATTAATAAATGCAACCGGAGGTTGAAGTTGCTTTTGTTGCTTGAATCTGCCTAACGGAGACCGAAAATTTTTTTATGCTTGACGGAGAAATTTCTCTTACTTGAAAAAAATATTTCTCTACTATGAAAAAATATTTTCTCTTACTTGAGAAATTTTCGTCCGAAGTAAGAGAAATAAATATACTTACTATTGCCTCAAAGCTTGGCCGGATGAATAATGAAATCAACAGGCCGGTTGCATTTGTTACTTGAATCTGCCCTTTAGAAATGCCTGTATTCACTGGATTTCAAACCGTATCGCTAGCGAGACGCCATCCTCATCGACAACGGTAAGGGTATGCTCTCCCGGATCGGGAGAGAGTTCCATTTGATGAATACCGGATGTTTCTCCCAGATAATCCGTACCGAGGTGCCAGAAAACGCGCGCGGAGGGGGTTCGGTGCGCCAGCTCAAAAACGGCTTTTCCCCGCGAACCGTCTAATTGTTTTGTTATTCTGAGGATTGCTCCCGGATAGGGGTAAATAAACTGCATCACCGCATCGGACAGGTTTCCGGAAACACATTCGGGAGAGAAAGGGGGAAGCGATCTATAATCCGGACGCCGTTGCTTGTAGTACCACTCCCACGACGGCGGTAACTGGAACCATGAAACGGAACGAACGCCCCTACCCCCGGCGCATTGTTCATACACCCGGTATTGCCCGTCGTCCGACACATGAATCCGTTTGTGATAACCGCATACCGCTCCCTGCAACCCTTTTGCCGGGATCAATAAGGTATCTACGGAGCTTTCGGGACAATACATTCCCTTCAACTGCCCGCTTTCACGACACACCGCCGCTTCGGCCAGATCTCCGTAGGGCGTTTTGAACCACCCGGTGGCAGGCAGGATGTTGAACAGGTCGAACATCACCTGCGCCGACGTTCGTGCTCCTGTGAGTCCGGGACGGCCTTCGCCGCTCGCATTACCCGCCCATACGGCAACCAGATACCCGGGCGTGACGCCGACCGACCACGCATCGCGGAAACCGTAGCTTGTACCCGTTTTCCACGCCACCTTCCGGACAGACGGCACAAAATCCCAGTTCAACTCTTCCGGCCGGTTCACGTTGGTCAAAGCCTGCAACGTAAGCCACGCGGCGCCGGCGCCGAATACCGGCGATTCATCCTGTTTCCGTTCTACAGGGTGATGATCGTGCAGCAACCTGAATTTCTCCCGCTCGTAGTATGTTCCGTCGCGGTTATAATCCGTTACGGCATGCGCCATTCCGGCATACGCGTTGGCAATGTCCCACAACGTACCTTCCGTACCGCCGAGGATCAGGGAAAGCCCGTAATGATCGGCCGGGCGGTTAAGCGTAGTCAGCCCTTCCTTTTTCAAAAGATCGTAGAACTTCGGTACGCCATATTTCCGTAGCGAGACCACTGACGGGACATTCAACGAACGCGCCAGCGCCTCATCGGCATGTACCGCACCGTCGTATGCAAGGCTGAAATTCTTAGGGGCAAAGCCGTTTATATTGATGGGTATGTCGGGAAGCAACTCCGTGGGTAGCAGCTTTCCCTCCTGCAACATCGCGCAATAGAGGAACGGTTTCAGTATGCTGCCCGTACTCCGGGGCGACTGAATAATATCGACCTGACTGCCGTAAGCATTGGCGAAGAACCCCACGTTTCCGTTGTAAGAAAGCACTTCGTTTGTTTCTAAGTCAACAATCAGCGCAGCAAGGTTGAAGACGCCGTTGTGCGAAAATTCGGTATTCCATCGCTCCAATATCTCTTCGGCACGCACCTGTAGGTGTTTATCTACAGTGGATAGGATATGGGTTCCGGGGTTTTGCAGATAGGCCTGTGTTACTAAATGAGGGGCGATTTGCGGCAAAGGATGCGGATGAGCGGGTAACGGTTCCGACACGGCCAGTTCGTAATCTGTCCGGTTGATGATATTGTTGTCGAACAACCGGCGCAAAAGACGGTTCCGTTTCTGTAATAATCCCTCCCTGTCATGGCCGAAGTGCATCATCGCGGGCGAATTGGGCAATACGGCCAATACGGCCGCCTCCGCCCATGAGAGCGATCCGGCGCCATGGCCGAAATAGCGCCACGATGCGGCGTCGAGACCTACCACATTTCCGCCCATCGGCGCATGCGAGGCATACAAGGCCAGTATCTGATCTTTAGAACGCGATAATTCGAGCCGCGTAGCGAGAATGGCCTCGATGAACTTTTGGAAATAGGTGCGTTTATTCCGGCGCATCAGCCGGACGGTCTGCATGGTGATGGTGCTTCCCCCGCTCACCACCTTTCCCGCTTTCGCGTTCTGTATCACGGCCCGGCCAAGCGACAAAGGATTTACGCCCGGATGATAACGAAAATACCTATCCTCAAATTGAATAAGACAGATTTCATATTTTCCGGGCACGCTGTCGGCCGGCGGAAACCGCCATTGTCCGTCGGATGCGATGCGCGCTCCCAGCAACTCGCCGTTCCGGTCGGAGACCAGCGTACTGTATGGTGAGCGGAACAAGGTGCGGGGCAGGGAAAACAGGTACCAAACCAACAGGAAAGCAAGCGCCAATAGTGCGACTTTTTTTCGCAAATTTAATGCACAAAGCTGTTCCAATAACGTTTCCGCATATGAGGCAATACGCTTCCCTATCTTCCTTACGGTATTCCTTATCACTCCACAACCTTTACCCACAGTCCCTTGTTTCTGGCTTCTTCCTGCGGCGCATACATTGCCCGGCACGATACCGGCGGCAGATAATAATTACCCCGGTAAGCCGCCTGTAAGCGCACACGGAAGGTTTTCACCTGTCCGACGCCGAGATTGAAATAGGTCAGCACACGGTCGTCGCGAATATCCCGGTAATTATATCCGTTGTCGGGAACGGACGCATCTCTTTCGAGCATCCGTTCATTGAAGATTTCCCAACCGGACGGGAATATCTGTGTCAACGCCAGATCGGTAAACGCCTGTTCTACGCTGTTCCGGACGATTACTTCCGCCGTAAATTCCGTTCCCTGCGGGAGCGATTCCACATTCAGCGGGTTACCGTTCAAATCGGCGTACCTTACTGACATCTTAAAGCGTCCCTCCACCGGCTCGTATTCCGTACCGACTTGCGGCTGTGTCCGCGCCGAGAGGCGCGCATAAAGCGCGCTCTTTCCCTTATTGGTAAGATTTACCGAAAAGTTCGCATCCGGTTTTATCTCTATCTGATGTATCGCTTTGGGTGTATTCGCCTCTTCCATTTTCTTCCCGTTCAATGTCCAATCAATATCGATATTGCCCGTACCTACTTTCGAGGCGAGTTGCGCCATTGCCACCAGGCCGAATGCTGCTGTTTGTGTAGAAATATAACCGGAAGACAACGATTGAGCCACCGACGGCGCCAGCGACATCGCTTTTTCCACATTGTCGAGCAATAGGTATGTTTCCAGGATCATCGCCTTATCCCGCCCGGATGTTCCATAGGTATCATTATTGAAATCATACTCTTCCACCTCATCCGATACATTGAAAACAAGCGAATTGGCTACATCCTTTCTACCAGCCAGGGCGTATGCGGCGGCCAACCGCCAGCGCGCCTGCAACGACAAACCGGATAATTCACGCATACGGTTCATAGCGCCGAGTTCCGTGCTTTCGTTCAGAGCCAGGGTATATAAACGATAAGCCTGTTGCAATTCGATCATCGAAACAGCGTAATAACTACGATTGGGATTCGTGGGCAGCCAGTTTTGCGCAAGCCTCCTCTGGAATTGCGTCCATCGAGACAGTACGCCCTCCGGCACTTCATACCCCCTGTTTTTCGCTTCAACCAGAAAATGTCCGGCATAGGTGGTTACCCACTCCGACGCATAGTTATCTCCATACCAGTACATAAAACCGCCATCTGCCAATTGCCGCGATGAAAGCATCCGGATCACTTCGTTCACTTTTGCCGTCATCCGCCTCTTTTCATCTTCCTTCAACGCGGTAAATTCCTCGATATAGAGTAACGGAAAAGCCTGCGAAGTGATCTGTTCGGAACATCCGTGCGGATATTCCAGCAAATAATTCATATTCCGGCTGAAATTAACACCCGGCAAACGCGAGAGTTCGAGGGTAGCCCAATCATCCGGCTTCACGCCATCGGTTTGAATGTTGAGCGTTGCCGACTCTCCCGGTTCGATGAGTTGCGACTCTGTAAGCACTATCGGCGGATTCGGGTTACGGATCGCTATATCGATGGTCTCGATGAACGACGTGCCGTTGCCCGAAGTTTTAATTTCCACCTGTTCGGCCCCGGTTTTCTTACCGGATGCAAGTTTGAAGAACACGGTTTTATCGCCCGGCTTGTCGAACGATACGCTCTTGGTCGTTCCATCCGTTGGCGTAAGCAATCCTTTTGTGCGAATAGCGACCTGTACATTTCTCACGTTATTTTCTATAGTAAAAACATTGACCGGAAGCCACACTTCTTCCTCCGGCCCTATCACGCGCGGAAGCGTGGAAAGCGTCATCAGGTCGTTTTTCACCGCAACAGTTTTCTCGGCGTTGCCGTAAGCGCCTTCTCCTCCGGCCACCACCATCACACGTACCGACCCTATATACTGCGGAAGCCGGATTGTATGCTCTTTTGTCTCGCCGCTCTTCAAAGCAAACGGCCCAATGAATTTCACCACCGGCTTAAAACGGTTCACATTGTCACGCGACGACCTCAGCGCCTCGTCTCCGCCAATACTCAGCAATGGCCCCATAAGGCCGCTGTTCGCCCCCAATACGCGGTCAAACAAATCCCATGTCCGTACGCCAAGGGCTTCACGGGCATAAAACTCGCTCCACGCATTCGGCGTTTTAAAAGCGGTGAGATCAAGTAAACCCTCATCGACAATCGCCAGCGTATAAGTCATCGGTTTTTTTGATTTTTCCGATACGGAGACTGTGAACTCTTTTTCGGGATGAAGCGTGTCGGGCGTCCGGATAATCGGTTCGAGAATACTGTTTTTGTTTTCCACACTCACGTTCACTACGCCGTACATACGGATAGGCAGGTCGTTCACCGTCTGCGAATGCGGCTGTAGCATGGTAGCAAAGACATAGAAGTTGGGCGCCATTTTCCCGGTAACTTCTATTTTATATTTCGTATCTTCTTTACCGGAAGTTTTTACCCATTCGCGATGAAGGATTCCCGACCCGTTTTCGATGCTGACTAATACGCGGCCTTCCGAACTTTTAGGGATAATGACCGTAGCCTTCTCCCCTACTTCGTACGAGGGTTTGTCGGTAGAGAACGACAGCATTGTCAACCCCTCCGGGTCGGTTTTTGCAGAACGTCCCCGCCATGAAGGCCAATCGGCATAAAAGACCGTTCCCGTGGTATGCCTGCCCGATTTATCTTTCACTAAGAGTAAATAGCGCCCCCAATCGGGATAATTTACCTGAAAATTAATTTTTCCCTTTCCGTTGGCGAGTGTTACTTCCCCGTTTGCCGCTATGTTGGCGGCAGTATTGTTTACGTAGGAGCCCAGATCTTCTCCGGCGCTGTTCCACCACCAGCTCCAGTTGAGTTTGTAAACAGCGTATTCCACATTCCCCGAAACAGGTTTGCCGTAAACATTTACCGCAACCACATCAAACAGAATCGGGCTGTCGGTTTCCAGGAACTCGCCGGCCCGTACGGCGGGCGATCTCACGCCTATATATGTCTTATAGGGTGAATAAAAGACCGTTTGGGCATAAAAACTCATATCCCCGCCGGATTCGTATACGCGTGAAAGAATATTTCCGCGCAACAACCCCGGCGCATTTTCAGCCGCGGGTACTTTGGCGTTTACATCCGCCACGCCGGAGGCATTAAGCGCCCCTTCAAATATTTTCGTTTTACTTGTTTCAAAGTTCACTACCGGATTATTGAACGAATAACCGGTATATCCCTTGAACGGGTTATCGGATGCGTAGAGCGTCAGGTCCACTTCCGCTTTCAGGTTCGAAGCAGGCGCACCGTGCAGCCACTGCGATGTGAGCGTACCGGAAATAACGCCATTCGCCGCCTCGATGATGGAGTCGGTATCTAAGCGAACTCTCAGCCGGTTGGGTTTAATGGTCTCTATGCGAAGCGACTTGTGGAAAGTTGTGCCGCCCACTTTTACCAGTCCCTGCCATATACCGGTCTCCGCATCCGGGTCGGTGGCAACACTGAAAGTATAGAATCCGTTTACACCGCCGCTTTTTACCTGCCTTTGATAGAATTGCCCCCGGGGCGTATAGACTTCGAGCGTCACAGGGTGCTTTTCCGGCAGTTTTCTTTCCTTATCTTCCAGGATGAATGATACGAAGATGGTATCTCCGGGACGCCAAACGCCGCGTTCGGCATACACATATCCTTTCAGTCCTTTCTGTATCTCTTTTCCGCCTACATCGAACCGGCTGAGCGATAACGACGCTTCGTCCTTCACTTCCAGATAACCGGTATCACCGCCTTTGGTAGCTGTTACAACAAACGGGCTCCCCTTTTTATAGTCGATTTCCACAAAACCGTTACCGTCGGTTTTGCCCGATCCCAAAACCTGCATCTGATAGTTATATACGGTTACTTCCGCTTCGGACATAGGCTGGGTAGTGAGAATATCGGTCACGGCGACGCTCATTGTGCGATTCTGTCCCGCTTTGGCAATAATGCCCACGTTCGACGCCATTACCATTGTCCGTACCATGTCGTTCCTCATATAATAGGTCGGTTTACACGGGTCGTCACGCTCTTCCCATACATATTCGCTCCAGTCCATCGGTTCGTAGTAATAAGGCGATGTTTCATCCCATACGGCTTCGTCTTCTTCGGAGATTTCGCTATCGGAGAAACGCTTCATGACCTCTTCATCGGGAACCTGGGGTTGCATTCCGTCGCATGTATAAAGCGAATAACCGGACTGCATCGAAAGCTGTACCACATACAGTGCGCCGGGATCTTTCTCCATCATTTGCGAAAGATCAATGGTAAAATTGTTCCATTTCGACAAATCCAACTTTTTATCCCTGTCCAAACGTATCCGCTTTTTCATTACCAGCCGTCCGAAACGACGCAACTCGCCGCCCGACCGGTTGTTGTTCAGGGAAGACGATTGCAGGTAATAAAGGAGGTTATTGCTATACACTTTTATCACTTTTGCATCTACCGCCCAAAGGTTTACGGCGCTGAAAGGCAACATTAATTGCTCTGCATCGGGGAGAATATTACCGCTCTTTTCAAATTTTATCTGCGGTTTGTCGTTTTTGATTTGCAGTTGATAGAGGTAAGTTTTGTACAGGTTCAGTCCGGAGTTATTTTGAATACCCTGATTGATTTGCAGCTCTATTTGTCCTTTCGGAAAAGTTTCAGGATATATCTTGATCACATTCTTATCGATACGGTAGGTGAAATTACCCACTCCGGAGGGCGCGATCAATCCTTCCATATCCTGCGTTTGTGAAACGGGATCGCTGAAGGTAAGCCGGATATGAGGGTCGGCAACCTGTATTACACGCACATCCGTCATTTCAAAATATTCCTTTGAAAATGCGGGAATATCGATCTTGTATTCGAGTTTCTTTTTCGAATCAATCGCTTTCCCGTCAATAGTCAATAGATATTCTCCGGCCTTATCCGTCCGCTGCAAACTGTCTATCAAAACGCGGAATGAAGCGGCGCCGGCAGGTATCACACGTACCTGTTTGTGTTGCCCCCCTTTTATATCGAACATTTTGCCTACGTCGTCCGGCGAAACGGGGTTGGATAAATTTAGCGTTACTTCTACCGAATTCCATGCGAGGTCTGACGCGCTCATCGGCGAAAACGGAAATACATCGGCAGTGAAACTCTGCTCATTTACACGAATGGCGAAGTCAAATTGCCGGAATCCCTCGTCTACTTTCAGCACCTTATCCAGATGGAAAGCAACTTTGTATTCCTTTCCCGGTTTCAATTCCCCCACACCGGGCACAAAACGGACGGTGTTCCCGTCTATCCAGAAAGTTTGTCCTTTCAACGAAGGAGAAAACGAAAATAATTGCTCTTTTACTTCCGCATTTAACTCCACTGTAGGGATTTCCTGGACGAGTTCAATTTGGACAAATGCGTCGGAAGAGACGTTTCCATACGTAAATGCCGAAATGTAACGGGCAAATTCAGGGTCAACCTCTTTGGCGTTTTCTGTATTACATGCGGTTGACAGCAGAAAAATAGCCGTAAGAAAAGCAAGGAAAAAACGAAAAGATAAATGTTTCATACTATGATTCTTATAAAACCGGTGGACGTTCAATAAATATAGACTATTTGAGTCGCTTTCGCTCCTCGGTTTTGGATGAAAGGGCCTTTAATAATTTGCGTAAAAATAAAAAATATCTCTCAGACAGACAAGATAATGATTAAATTATCCTCAAAACTCCAAATAGGGTTCAAGGCGGAGGACATCTTCCGGAGTAAACTCATCAAGCAGGGAGAGTTCACGGATAGAGGTAATATCTCCTTTTCTGCGGCGAAGCCCCATGATAGCCTGCACCTGTTTGTAATTCAAATACGGATGGCGCAACAACTCCCCGAACTCCGATCTATTGACCTGTATCCTGCGGAAATTGCCGTCGGACTCAATATAAACAACAATACGGGAGAAAAGTTCCTGATCAATACCATATACCTCCAACAGTTGTTCAACCGCTACAAAACCGCCCAACAGGTCGCGGTACTTCACAATACGGGAAGCATAAGCGCTGCCGACGCCGGGGATTTTCTTCCACTGGGCCGTATCGGCCTCGTTCAGGGAGATGGTCTCCCCCTCGGAGAGTTTTTCTGTGGCCGGATAGAAAGCATGGGAGGAAGACCCGCCCCCGCTCTGTGGAACATACCGTTCAGCGTAACGGGAAGCGCTTTCATGCGAAGAACCGCTCCGGCCCGGCGACTGCTCCACGGAACCCTTTCCCTTTTCCGAAGCGACAACGGACGGCTCTCTCACCGTTAGTGTCCGGCGAAATTCCGCAAATTCCCGAACCAGCGAATCGTTCTGCATCAGGACAACATCCGACGAGTTTTTGTACCTGAGAAGTGCATTCAAAATAAGGGTCAACACAATAAGGATGAGCAATAGAATTACCGCCGTCCTTGAGCCTTTTTGAAAATATAAAAAATCTTTCCAACGCATATTTTTGACAGAAATGTAATAAAATCGTTCCTTAAACTATCAGGTTGAAATCCAATAACAAAGTTAGCATAAAATACTCAATTACACACATACGAATAAAAATGGTTTGCAAAATTTATAGGGGAAAAGTACATGAAAATCTTACGGTTTCCAAACACGCGCAGATGAAAAAAGTTTTTTGTTGTATTTCAAATCAACAAAATACTGCTCCCATTTGGGGTAGTTTTAAATACAATCACTACGTTTGTGCAAAATAGAAATCTTATTTATGATATGCACAAACTTGTTGATAGAAATATAGAAGCGTTTGTAACAGAGAATCTAAACATATTTCCTGCAGTTGCCGTTTTGGGGCCGAGACAATGCGGAAAGTCTACTTTGGTAAAAATGCTCTATCAAAATTCGGAAACCTGCCTGTATTTAGACCTTCAGAATTTGGATGACCTTAATAAGTTGAGAGGGGCACGCGTACGATAGCCGTAGAATGTAAGGCCTCATCGGCGCCACAGGTAACCAAAGGTTTTTGGAGCGCCATAGAAACCACGAAACCGGATAAAACATATATCGTTGCCCCCGTATCAGCATCTTATCTGTTTAAAAAGGACGTGGAAGTTTGCGGATTGAGCGATTTTTTGAAAAAAGTGGAACTGTAAATATGCTCTGTTTTAATTTAAAAATCATCGTTACAGCCATATATGTATCCGAAAGCTCCGCTAAATAAACTCCAATACATTGACTTTCGCACATCATCATCGTAGAATCTCCCGTTTTCTTCTTTGAAGTATTTAGGAATATCTTCATATCTTGGTTCCGAATCCATGCACGGTTTTACAGGCACTTTATTATAATCGGCAACGATGAGCCGCTTTACTATTTCGAATGTAGCCTGCATATACCCTCTCTGACAGATATTGAAATCCTGCCGTTCGCTTTTGTGAAACCATTGAGATGAGGAAGCCTCTCCCGATGGATGATATGTCATCAGATGGTTTTTGTCTTCTTTTTCTTGAAAATCCGATTGAAATTTGAAAAGTTATTAATCCACATAAGTTATGTATGCTATGCGTTGTAGAGACGAGCATGCGGATAGCATCTCCTAACCTTATATCATTTCAATGAGTATATAAAAGTTTGTCCTGTGCGCCGTTTAAGAAATCTACTAAAGGTTACTTCGTTCATCCTTACCGGATTTGCGGCATCAGAAAGCATGTCGTTTAGTTAAGGAAATTCTTACGATCTTTTGAAAAAGGTTTGAAATTATATTGTTTTCTTTCTTAAAAATAGTCATAAATTGTATCTTTGGCGAATCTTTGTCCGTTATATATCCGTCTAATCGCAAATTTCCGCAAGATATGGTATTGAATTACATTTGGATTGCTTTTTTTCTGATCGCTTTCGCAGTGGCTTTGGTAAAGCTCATTTTCTTTGGAGACGTAAACGTCTTTACCGAGATCATGAATTCTACCTATACGTCGGCCAAAACCGGTTTTGAAATCTCGCTGGGATTAACGGGAGTGCTTTCTCTATGGCTCGGTATAATGAAGATAGGCGAACGGGGAGGAATGGTGGAGCTTTTTTCCAGGGCTGTCACCCCTCTTTTTTCCAGGCTCTTTCCCGGTATACCCAAGAATCACTCCGCCTCCGGTTCGATCCTGATGAACATATCGGCCAATATGCTGGGGCTCGATAATGCGGCCACCCCTTTCGGCTTGAAAGCGATGCAGGAGTTGCAGGAGATCAACCCGAAGAAAGAGTCGGCCTCCGATTCCATGATCATGTTCCTGGTACTGAATGCATCGGGACTGACGCTGATTCCGGTCACCATCATGGTGTATCGCGCACAGTTAGGCGCGGCCAACCCTGCCGACGTATTTATCCCGATCATGATCGCTACCTTTGCCGCTACCTTAGTCGGCATGATTGCCATCTGCCTGAAACAGCGCATCAACATCTTCAACAAGGCGATCATGGGCTTTCTTTTGGTTATGGCGGGCATTATAGGCGGTACAACGGTTCTTTTCCGGTCAATGCCCCAGGAGCAGATCAATATTGTTTCCGGTCTTGCCGCAAACATCTTTCTTTTCTCCATTATCGTGCTTTTCATTGTAAAGGCGCTACGCCGAAGGATCAATATCTTCGACACATTTATCGATGGCGCGAAGGAGGGATTTAAAACTGCCGTGACCATCATTCCTTTCCTTATCGCCATACTGGTAGGCATTGGCGTTTTCCGCGCTTCCGGGGCGATGGATTTCCTGATGGAAGGGCTACGGGATGCGGTGGCGCTGACAGGTTTGGACACCCGGTGGGTGGACGGTATGCCCACGGCGCTGATGAAACCGTTGAGCGGTAGCGGCGCCAGAGGAATGATGATCGACGCCATGCAGACTTTCGGGGCCGATTCATTCGCCGGCAGATTGTCGGCCGTATTTCAGGGTGCAACCGACACTACTTTCTATATTGTGGCGGTTTATTATGGAGCCGTGAACATCAAAAATTCGCGCTACACCGTTCCCTATGCGCTTTTGGCCGATCTGGCAGGTATTATTGCCGCTATTTTTGTGGCCTACCTCTTTTTCGGATAAAAAATAAAGGATTCTCCGGGTAAATAAATGTAAATAAAATGGCTATCACTTTTGACGCTGAAAATATCGACTTCCCGAAAATCAAAAAAAGGGCGACGGCAAACTGGATAAAATCCGTCGCGGAAAATTACGGTAAGCAAACGGGCGATATTTCATACCTTTTTTGTACCGACGAAAAAATTCTGGAGGTCAACCGGCAATACCTGCAACATGATTTTTATACCGATATTATTACCTTCGATTATTCCGAAGGCGACCGTATTTCGGGAGATATTTTTATCAGTCTCGATACGGTATTGTCAAATTCAATTCGATATGATACCGGTTTCACGGAGGAGTTGTACCGGGTGATTATTCACGGCGTCCTCCATTTGTGCGGGATCAATGATAAGTCGGAGGCCGAAGCCGAAGAGATGCGCAAGGCTGAGGAGGCCGCGCTGGCAATGCGGGGAAGCATGTAATCTTCAACTTCACGCTTTGCGCCGCTACCGAGTTCGACCATTTTCGTGACCTCACGAAAATGGTCATCCATATTGATACCCTGTGTTTTACAAGATTCAACCGCGCGTTGTATGGCCACAAGGAAATTTTCCCAACGGGCATATCCCAACACGGCTTGCAGTTCTCTTGCAAACCAAACTTCTACCTGTTCTTTCTGCTCGTTTTCAATATGTTGTACAATAGCATCAAACAAAGGTTTGTATTGAGTGATTTTAAGTTTATCTATATTTCTTACTCTTTATTTTCTATTGTTTTGTGCCACGTGTTGTGGCACAAATGACCGGTTTCAGCTCGGCTAAAAACAGAAATCAATAGCGGCGGAAAGCCCTATTCTACTAATTTTTCTGGAGAGATCTCTATTTTCATACTGTTCATTTATAATATTATAATACCTCATTTCAGACAATGAGGCATAGAGGCCATTGGTTTGTACGCTTATCCCCGCAAAAGGCGCGATCTCATAACGGATCGCCGCCGACAAGGTAAAACCAACTGTAACACCCTTTTGGTCGGATACCGTTTCATAATATTGCTCATATATTGTGTCATCAATCAAATCCAAACCGCCTGGAATGATTCCATTGCGTCCGGCTTTTATTGTTATTATTTTCCTATTTATTCCTAACAAATTATTGTGCAGGACAACCACCCCCGCATTAGCCAGAATCATCCATTTTGAATTGCCCAAAGGCCATCTTGTATAAACTGCGGGGCCAAACAGATGAGTTTTTTCATTAAAAGCGAGAATCGTTGATTCATACGTATAACTCATTTCGTCTATAAGGTCAAGAGAAGATTCTTTTTTATAATCTGATGTGTAAAAACCATATTTTATGCCGACGCCATAGTTTTTCGAGAAAAACCAGGCGGCGTCAAACCCCGGGGAGAATCCTCTTTTGGTGGCAGGAAGGACAAGATTATAACCTGGTTCGGTCATCATCCCCGTATAACCTAAATCGGTACTCGACGACCCCAATGCGAAATCCCAACCGGCGTTCACAGACAGGTAGAACTTCGGGTATTCCGGTACATTGTTATCGGATTGTCCGTATGCAGAAAAGGTAAGAATCATACAGACTGTTGCGAAGAAAAATTGTTTCATATTCATTATCAAAGATTTTTAAGATTGTTTTCCTATATGAGAACTTGTTTAAATTTATAGAACGTGGATTATCACTCTTATTTTTCACCCGTTTCCGGCAAGAAAAAATTTATCAAAGTAGATTCATTTTTTATTACTCAATTAGAAAAGCGCCCTGCCTGGCGCAGGCTCTTCTCAATGACTGTCCACTAAATAAAAAATGAGTAACTACTCCTTTGCAATTTAGTAGCTACTAAAATAAAATGAGTAGCTACTCGTTCGCAATTTAGTAGCTACTAAATTTTGAATAAGTAGCTACTAAATTTTGAACGCTTGCCTATACTTTTGTAAATTTCGCCGCATCGCGCATTTCACGCAACCTTTTGCCGGGCGTAAAAATAAAGCCCATTTTCTTGACCGACGCCGCAGTTACCTCTTCGGCTCTATCTTTGCCCTCGCTGCTGATAGTGACACGCAAACTGCCCAAATCGCCCAAACGGACGATTCTTCCATCAGACAAACCTGCTACGGCTTCCTCTACCATTGCATAAAGTACGGCCCGGATGTCCGCGCCATTCACCGTACTGATTTTTTCGATGGCTTTTGTCAGGCTGTCGAGGCTTACTTCCCTGTCATGCACCGGGCTGGCGTAAAATTTCTTCACTCCGCCACCCGCTACTCCCGGTTGCGGACGTTTTACTACTTTAATTCGTATTGCCATAATTTAGCTGTTTTATGTCCTGATTGGGACGGTTTATACTATGGTTAATTGTTTTGTTGTTCTATTTAACTTAAAAACCCACCTGTTATGCAAGGGAGTAATGCAATTCAGGCTTTGCCTTTAGCATATTAAGAATTTTCGGTGGCGCAACCATGGCCCGTCAACCGCCTGAAAAAAATTCTCATAAACAAAAAACCGGCTTTCTACCGTAATCCGGCACAAACCCTGACAGGGGAAATGCTCCACGCCGCCAGGACAAAACCGGCCCTTTATCGTAATCCAACACAAACCACAAATATACGGTTAAATCCGAGAATTTGTCATCAAAAAAAATCCTTTTTTTATTATTTTTTTTCGGTCGTCCTTTTTTTTGCTAATTATTGCCATTTGCCCTAACGCCCCCACAATGCTTTGTTTAGTTGATAAATATTTAACGAAGCATTGTTATGCGGTTTTTTAGTATCTTTTCCTCTGCAAAAAACTTTTTTCATCTGCGCGCGCTTGGAAACCGTAAGATTTTCATGTACTTTTCCCCTAAAAATTTTGCAAATCATTTTTATCCGTTTGTGTGTAATTGAGGATTTCATGCTAACTTTGCTCTTTCAAAACAAGCAAATGACTTTCAACTACGACGTCATAGTGGTGGGCGCGGGGCACGCCGGATGCGAAGCGGCCGCGGCCGCGGCCAATCTGGGATCAAAAACGCTGCTGATCACGATGGACATGAACAAGATTGCCCAAATGAGTTGCAATCCTGCCGTAGGCGGCATTGCAAAGGGGCAGATTGTGCGTGAAATTGATGCATTGGGCGGACAGATGGGAATTGTGAGCGATAAGACTGCCATTCAATTCCGCATGTTGAACCGCTCGAAAGGGCCGGCCATGTGGAGCCCCCGCGTACAGAGCGACCGGATGAAGTTCATCGGGACATGGCGCGAAATTATCGAAAACACGCCCAACCTGGATATGTGGCAGGATATGGTAACCGGACTCATCTGCAAAAACGCAGTAATCACCGGCGTAAAAACCGGTATGGGCGTAGAATTTTTCTCCAAAGCGGTGATCCTTACAAACGGCACGTTCCTGAACGGACTGATCCACATAGGCAAGGTACAGATCGGCGGAGGGCGCATCTCCGAACCGGCTTCTCTCGGAATGACGGAGCAGTTGCGCGATCTGGGATTCAGCGCCGACCGGATGAAAACAGGCACTCCGGTGCGTATCGACGCGAGAACGGTCGATTTTTCCCAACTGGAAGAACAGAAAGGGGATGAAGATTTTCACAAATTCTCCTACCTCCCGGAAGTGCGACGAACGCTAAAACAAAAAAGCTGCTGGATAGCATATACCTCCGGGGAGGTGCATGAGGCCGTACGCGAGGGGCTTCACGATTCCCCGCTCTATAACGGACAAATACAAAGTATCGGGCCGCGCTATTGCCCCAGTATAGAGACCAAGATCGTCACTTTCTCCGAAAAGACAAGCCACCAGTTATTTCTGGAACCGGAAGGAGAAACAACCCACGAATATTATCTCAACGGCTTCTCCTCTTCCCTCCCCTTACAGACGCAATTGAACGCTTTACAACGCATACCGGCTTTCAGGAATGTACATATTTTCCGTCCGGGTTACGCCATAGAATACGATTTTTTCGACCCGCGCCAACTGCATCCGACATTAGAAGCAAAGCAGGTAAAGAACCTCTTTTTTGCGGGGCAGATCAACGGTACTACGGGTTATGAAGAGGCGGCGGGACAAGGGCTGATAGCCGGCATCAACGCGCATATCAACTGCCACGGGGGCGATCCTTTTGTTTTACGCCGGGATGAAGCCTATATAGGCGTGCTGATCGACGACCTGATCACCAAAGGGGTAGATGAACCCTACCGGATGTTTACCTCCCGCGCCGAATACCGCATTCTTCTCCGTCAGGACAACGCCGACGAAAGGCTCACAAAAAAAGCGCATGAAATAGGATTGGCAACCAACGAGAGGCTGGAACTGCTTCACCGGAAAGAGGAAAAAACAGCGCAAATCATCGATTTCGTGCGCAATTTTTCCATCAAAGCAGACCGCATCAATCCGTTTCTGGAACATATCGGAACAGCGCCGTTAAAGCATGGGGTAAAGCTGTATGATCTGCTTACAAGACCCCACATAGACCTGTTGTTGACGTCGCAGGAGGTCGCCCCGCTCAAAGAACTGTTAGAAACCATCGGCGAACGTAAAGAGGAAATCATTGAATCAGCCGATATACAAATAAAATACGACGGTTATATCAAACGCGAACGCACCATGGCCGACAAGATTACCCGCCTGGAAGATATCCGCATCAAAGACAAATTCAACTATAACGAAATACAATCACTCTCAACAGAAGCAAGGCAAAAACTAACGAAGATCAACCCAGAAACCATCGCGCAAGCAAGCAGAATACCGGGCGTTTCGCCCAACGACGTCTCCGTTTTACTTGTACTGTTAGGGCGTTAAAACCGGAAATGTTTCACGTGGAACATTCAAATAAAAATAAATATCGAACAATAAAAATGAGTATCGAAACACTTACTTCCGCTGTCAGGAACATCCCTGACTTCCCCATACCGGGGATCCAGTTCAAAGACATTACCACGCTGTTTCAATCCGCTTCACACCTGAAAGAGCTTTCGGAAATCCTGTATGAAAGGTATAAAAACAAAGGGATTACCAAAGTGGTGGGGATCGAATCCAGAGGGTTTTTTATGGGGCCGGCCGTAGCGACCCGGTTAGGGGCAGGATTTGTTCCTATCCGTAAGCCCGGCAAACTCCCCTACAAGGTGATCGAGGAAACCTATACAAAAGAATACGGGGAGGATATTATACAAATCCATGAGGATGCATTGACAAAAGAAGACGTGGTATTACTCCACGACGACCTGTTGGCAACCGGCGGAACAATGGCGGCCGCTTACAACCTTGTAAAAAAATTAGGCGTAAAAAAGATCTATATCAACTTTCTTATCGAATTGGAAGAACTGAACGGCATGAAACATTTTCCGAAAGACGTGGAAGTGAGTTCGGTTATCAAATTTTAACCATCCCTACCCTATCATGACCGACGAAATTAAACACACGCTTGCCGTTATCCCTCATCAACCGGGCTGCTACCAGTTTCTTGATGAGAACGGCGCCGTTATTTATGTCGGGAAAGCCAAAGACATGAAAAAAAGAGTCAGCTCCTATTTCAACAAATATATTGATCATCCGAAGACCCTCACCCTGGTAAAGAAAATCCGGCAGATAAAATATATTGTCGTCAACTCGGAAGAGGATACATTCTTACTGGAAAACAACCTTATCAAGCAGTTGAAGCCACGCTACAACGTGATGCTGAAAGACGACAAATCCTATCCTTTCATCGTGGTGAAAAATGAATATTTCCCACGTGTTTATAAAACCCGGAATGTGGTGAAGGACGGATCCAGGTATTTCGGCCCTTATACATCGGTGCAATCGGTCAATGCGCTATTAGATATTTTCAGGCGGGTTTATAAAATACGTACATGCCATCTTAATCTGACGCCCGAAAATATAACCGCCGGCAAATTCAAGGTATGCCTCGAATACCATATCAAACGGTGTGAAGGAGCGTGCGAGGCATTACAACCCCTGAATGAATACAATAAAAATATCGAAGAAATCTGTGAGATTCTGAAAGGGAACATCGCCATTATCGAAAAGCAGATACATGAAAGAATGCAGTTCTTTGCCGATCAACTGCACTTTGAAGAGGCGCACAGATTAAAAGAAAAATTGCTTCTGATCCGGAATTTCAGGGAGAGGTCGCAGGTGGTGGGCAATATCAACTACAATCTGGACGTTTTTTCCATCGAAGAAGACGAGAACTCTGCATATATCAACTACTTACATGTTACAAGCGGAGCTATAACACAGGCATATACATTTGAGTATAAGAAGAAACTCGACGAGTCGCCGGAGGAACTGCTCGGAATGGGAATTGTGGAGATGCGCCAACGGTTCGGCAGCGAAATGAAAGAGGTCATTGTCCCTTTTATCCCGGAATTGAAGTTACCTGAAGTAGAATTTATCATACCACAGCGGGGAGAAAAGCGAAAACTTCTCAGCTTGTCGGAGAAAAATGTAAAACAATACAAGATCGACAAACTGACAAAAGCAGAGATGCTCAATCCCGAGCAACGGACAATCCGGATATTGAAGGGCGTAAAAGACGACCTGCAATTGAAAGAAATTCCGTGGCATATCGAGTGCTTCGACAACTCCAATATACAGGGAACAAATCCGGTGGCAGCCTGTGTTGTTTTCAAAAAAGCGAAACCCTCGAAAAAAGAGTACCGCCATTACAACGTGAAAAGCGTTGTAGGCCCCGATGATTTCGCATCAATGCGCGAGATTGTGGAAAGACGCTACTCTCGGCTGCTTAACGAGGGCGCTCCCCTACCCCAACTCATTGTAATTGACGGAGGTAAAGGACAATTAAGCGCCGCCGTAGAATCGCTCAAAAAAATCGGATTGTACGGCAAAATTGCAATCATAGGCATCGCCAAGCGTTTGGAAGAAATATATTTTCCGGAAGACTCTATTCCGCTCTATATCGACAAAAATTCCGAAACGTTAAAACTCATTCAGCAGGCGCGGAATGAAGCGCACCGGTTCGGAATCGCTTTTCACCGGCAAAAAAGAAGTAAATCGCAAACAACGTCAGAACTGGATCAGATCAAAGGGATCGGCGCCGAAACAAAAAAGAGATTGCTGATACACTTCAAGAGCATCAAACGGATCAAAGAGGCAAGTAAAGAGGAGATCGTCTCTCTGATTGGAAAAAATAAAGGAGAGATCATCGGCAAATGGATAGATGGATAAAAATCCATTGGTTAAAAACAAATATCGGCAATTTATGAGGTTACTTGTTCAACGCGTAAAAGAAGCGGCCGTTCATATCAACGGGCAGAAAAAAAGCGGTATAGGAGAAGGCTTATTACTTTTTGTGGGTATAGAGGAAGCCGACAATGAAGAAGATATTACCTTTTTATGCAAAAAAACGGTAAATTTACGTATATTTGACGATGAAAAAGGAGTTATGAACCGGTCGATACTGGAAACCGGCGGCAATATATTAGTGGTTTCACAGTTTACGCTGCATGCCAGCACAAAAAAGGGAAACCGCCCTTCTTACCTGCGCGCCGCCAAACCGGATATATCCGTGCCGCTCTATGAACGGTTTTGCTCTACCCTGTCGGAGATGCTGCAAAAACAGGTAGCCACCGGCGAGTTTGGCGCAGACATGCAGGTAGAGTTGGTAAATGATGGCCCTGTAACGATCTGGATCGATTCAAAAAACAAAGAATAAAGTATTCCGGAACGTTTTTATCCGTTCAAAAGAATATACGGAAACTCTTGTTCTTTAATTTTGTTTCTTAACAGAATAGATGAGACGGAGAAAACCGGAAAAAACATTCTTTACCGGACTATTCACTCAAGCAATGATAAATACAAACGAAACATGACAATACCGGAAGCCCAACAACAGGTAGATCAATGGATCAAAACTTATGGCGTACGCTATTTCAACGAACTGACTAATATGGTTATCCTCACCGAGGAAGTAGGCGAACTGGCGCGGATCATGGCGCGGACATACGGCGACC
>JAISZV010000341.1 GCA_031284475.1 Proteiniphilum sp.
CGGGAAATAGCCTACAGCCAGGCGCGCGCAGACCTGCTGCCCAGCCTAAACGCATCTACGGGGCAAAACTTCGTGTTTGGCCGCTCCATTGGCCTCGACAACGTTTATGAAAACACCAACTCATCGCAGACCAATTTCAGTATCGGAGGCGATATAACCCTTTTCGACGGACTGCGGATGAAACACAATATCGACGCGCGCAAGGCCGATATGCAGGCGTCGGAAGCAGATTTGGAAAAAATGCGCGACGACATTGTCATGAGCGTATCCACCGCCTTCCTACAGGCATTGCTCAACCGGGAACTGTTGCAGATTGCCGGAAACCAAATCGAAACTACCCAGGCCAACCTGCAACGGCGCAGCGAACTGGTGCGAAGCGGTAAAATGGCGCAAGGCGAACTCTATGAATTAGAAGCGCAATTGGCCAAGGAAGAACTGAACCGCGTGCAGGCGGAAAGCAACCTCAAACTGGCATTGCTCGACCTGGCCCAAATTATGGAACTGGAAGAGTTCAATCGCTTCGATATCACAGCCCCTCCCGCCGAAACACTAATCAGCGAAGCTACCCTTCTTCAGTCGGAAGCGGTATATGAAAGTGCGCTGCTTAACCGCCCCGAAATACGGAGCATGCGCTACCGGCTCGAAAGCAGTAAAAAAGAGCGGCTAATGGCAAAAGCGCAATATTACCCCTCCCTCTCGTTCGGAGTCAACATGGGTACCGGCTATTACAGGATGGGCGGCAGGGGCAACGCCTCTTTTAGCTCGCAGTTGCGCAACAACATGAGCAATTCGCTCGGTTTCAACCTCCGCATCCCCATCTTCAACAAGTTTCAGGTCAGGAATAGCGTCCACAACGCCGAGCTCGCCATAGCCAACGCACAACTCGAAATGGATAAAACAAAAGTGGAACTTCGCAAACGGATAGAACAAGCCTATTACAACGCCACCGGCGCCAAAAGCCGGTGGGACGCCGCCCGAAAATCGATTGCGGCCGGCCGTGAAGCCTACCGTTTCGCGGAAGAGAAATACGAGAGCGGACGCGCCAACTCATACGAACTCTTCCTCGCCAAAAACAACCTCGCACAAGCGCTGGGAGAAGAGGCGCAGGCCAAATATGAATACGCTTTCCGCCTGAAAATCCTTGAATTACTAAAAGATTAATCTTCCGTAACCATTCAATTGATTTGATGGCCTAATAATTAAATTCACTTATTAAATTCATAATTCAACAGACATGAAAATATCAATTACATTTACGCTCATCGCGGCGCTTTTCACAGCCTGTAGTTTTGCAGGCTCCCAATCGCGCCAAGCTACGGATCAATTTGAAGTAACCGAATTTACGTCCATCGAATCATCGGTAGCAGCCAACATCCATATCCGGCAGTCCCCCACCGTTAGAGTAACCGCCGAAGGGAACGAAGAACTGCTCAACATCCTCGATGTACAAATAGACAACGACAAACTAATCCTTACAATGGAAGACCGCCACCTGAGAAGGTACAAAGGGCGTTCGGACAAGTTGCTTATTTCCATCTCCACCCCCACCCTTACCAAGCTCGATTTCGACGGCGTGGGGAATATCGAGATCGAAGGCGACTTCACCACTCCCGAACTGACTATCGATTCGGAGGGAGTAGGCAATCTCAAAGCCGACAGGCTCGACGCCGGTTCCATTTACATCTATTCCGAAGGCGTGGGTAACATCACTCTGGGCGGCAAGGCCGACAAAATGGAAGTAAAATCCGAAGGCGTAGGGAACGTAAACACTGTGGAACTCACCGCGCGAAGCGCCGTCATCACGTCGCAGGGAGTAGGCAATGTAAGCTGCCGCGCGTCGGAATACCTCAAAGTGCGTTCCGAAGGCGTAGGCAATGTTACCTATTATGGAAACCCGGCAAACAAAGACCTCTCCAAAGAGGGATTAGGAAGAATAAAAGCAGGGAATTAAGCCCTGCCCTACTTAATAAATATTCTACTTCTAATTACAAAAATCAAAAAAACGGGGGCTTGCGAAAGTCTCCGTTTTCATTTCCCTAACCGCCATTTATTGAAGACAGACAAAAAAGAGACTGCCCTTTTTGAACAGCCTCTTCTCCAAATATTATAGTTAAACTAAT
Organism: Proteiniphilum sp.; assembly: GCA_031284475.1. Classification (GTDB taxonomy): domain Bacteria; phylum Bacteroidota; class Bacteroidia; order Bacteroidales; family Dysgonomonadaceae; genus Proteiniphilum. The sequence goes on from JAISZV010000341.1 coordinate 2,121, forward strand.
TTACTCTCCAAAAATTTCTTCTAATTTCTGTTCTAATGCTTCGCCTCTTAAATCTTGCGCAATAATGATTCCTTGAGGGTTAATCAGAAAATTTTGAGGTACTGCTCTAACACCATAAAAACGCGCTACCGCATTATTCCAGGAGTTGAGGTCGGAAACCTGTGTCCAAGTCAGGCCGTCTTTTTCAATAGCATTTACCCATGCTTCTTTTCCGTCTTTGTTATCTAACGAAACGCCCAGAATTTCAAAGCCTTTGTCTTTGTATGCAGTATATGCTCTCACTAAATTAGGATTTTCCTGCCGGCACGGGCCACACCACGAAGCCCAGAAATCAAGCAGCAGATATTTCCCCAAAAAATCGGACAGACTTACCGGATTGCCATCAGGGTCGTTTTGTGTAAAACCAGGAGCTTTTTTCCCGATTCCAATTGTTCTCGCCGCTTCTATCCGTTGTGCAAAAGCTTTTCCGGAATATGTTTCACGATATTTTTCATTAATCGATAAAAACAACGGTTCTATTTCGTCAGCATCAAATTTAGAAGAAACCGATTCCGAAATAGCAACCACGCTGAAATAGGAATCCGGATGATCCCTCACAAACTGCTGTTGTTTTTGGGAACGTTCGTCTAATAATTGTCTGTATTCCTTGTTTAATTGTGCGATAAAAGCCGGATCGTTTTGTTGTTCGGGTGTTGCTTTCATCATCTTTTCATTCATTCGGGCTGACAAATCTTGAATTTGCCCGCCAATTATATCAAGATAATTCAGGTGCTCCTCGTTAATGGGAGAATGGACAAACACGATATTTTGCAACGAATCGGGCGATTTTAGTTTCACCGGTCTATTTTCAAGATACAGATAGAAAATATGCCCGGATCGCGCAGCATGACCGATACCTTCGCCCGAATAATCCAGGATCAACCGGGCAGGAGATGGCTCCCCGATGATCCCTGTGAAAGAAAAACTGCCGTTGCGAAGAAGGGCCGAATCGAGGTATTCGCTACCATCGTTCCAATAGCTGAAATAGAGTTTTGCCGGATCGTTCCAGTTTCCTATCTTACCTTTCAACGTGAATGACTGATTGTTTTTGTTGATACAACTGCCCATTGCCAACAAGCAACAAAGGGATATAAAAGTTATTTTTCTCATCTTGTTAATAATTTTGCGTCAAATTTGGATTATAATTAGTGGCTGCTTGCGGGAACGGAAATATCCATAGCGGCGATTCGGGGCGTAGCGTGTACGTCCTGGTAGTAACGGGCGGAATGGGTTCCCAACCGATCATTGGATTACCGCCGATGGGCATAAATCCCTGCGGCGCCAAGGTAAGGGTTTTTGTAAGGGTTGTTTGCCATTCGGTTTCGGTAGCATTCCAACGCTTCATGTTGATGAAATTTTTGGAGGTGGCAAAATTTTCGCACCGCGAGACTTGCTTCAGCGCCGCAATTGCACCGGCTTTGGAATCCACAGGCATTGGCGTATAGGCGCTCGAAATAATCCGGCGTTCGCGGATTTGTTCCAGTATGGCCATTGCTGCCGGAATGTTGTTTTTGCGTATTTCACATTCTGCGCGGGTCAGGTACATATCAACCGTAGTCAAGCTATTGATACTGTAATGTATCTTAAAATCGCCGGCCATGACATAATGGAACCACGACTGAACCCCGGCAAGGGAAGTCGTATTGCCGCCTTGATTCATCAGCACGCCTCCCGTCAAATACACCGCAACATTATTTTCCAATTCGCCATATTTCAGGAATATATCGTTGGGGTCAAAACTGGCCAAGAGGTCGGGAGAAAATATGAACCGCATGGTAAACGACGTCATTTGAAAGAATAGTTCTTCGTCGTTGAACTTTAGCCGTTCAAAAAATGGAATATCAAAAGGGGGCATGGGAATAGTCATCCGGTCGCTACGATGGTTCAGCAGCCGGTTGTTGACCTCCAAAGAAGCGATTGCCGCCAGATTCGCACCGTCATAGTCGCGCATTGCCATCAGCACCTTTGCTTTTACGGCATAGGCAAAAGCTTTACCTACGCGCATTTTTGCCGGCGTTTCGGGCAGCGCGTTTAATGCGAAGGCTGCGTCCAAATCGTCCAGGATAAATTCATAGACTTCCTGTACGCTCCTTTTTTGGGCAAGTTCATTTATCATATCGAAGTCCTCAAGCATGTAAGGAACGCCTCCGTCGGTAGCGGCTGTGGCAGGGTTGTAAGCCTTCGCGTAGAAGTTTACGGCCAGATAGTGGAAATAAGCTCTCAATACGTAAGCTTCGGCCTTGATTTGGGCGGCTTTCGATTGGCTGCCCGAAGCATTATCGACATTGGCTATGATAGGGTTGGCTATCCGGCCAATGATCCCGTAAAAAGCGCCGTAAAGGTATTGCTGAGGATCTTGCGTGATTTCGCTGCGATCCATCGTCTCGTCCCAAGTCAGCAACACCGACTCTACGCTTGGAATACCGTTCTCATGACGTGTAATTAAATCGAGTATATTTTGCTGAGGGATATTGTCATTTAGCAAATACATGGGTTCCCAGCTCTGCAATCGTCCGTAGTCGTCGTTGAGCAATAGCTCCAGTTCTTCCACCTTATTTAAGATGCTCTGCCCCTTTGGCGTAATATCCGTAAAATCGCTGCAACCGGCAAAAACCAGTAGCATCACAAAGGCTGCAAAAAGACTCAAAATTATATTTTTATTTTTCATACAATCAAAGTTTATAGTTCAAATTATAAATTAAGGGTAAGCCCAAAAATGAAAGACGTTGGGCGGTGAAGACCTCCGGTTTCGGGATCTACATCCACCGTGTTTTTTGTCCACAGCGCCGAAAGGTTGTCTATTTGGAAGCGTAGGTTTGCATTTTGCATGCCGATTTTACCCGTCCAGTTTTGAGGCAGGTCGTAACCGAGTACTATATTGCGGATTTTAATAAAATCGGCAGGCTGCACGTAAATATCCAAATAGTTATAAGCGTTTCCCTCCGTAGCGGAGGTTTTGTCGTTCTGAAAAATTCCCGGCACATCGGTCTGGGGATTTTCCGGCGTCCATGCATGAAGCAGGTATGACGCCATCGGCCCCGGATTGTAGGCTCCGGCGGGGCTGCTTGATGTGCCGGCTTGCAGGCAGCGTATCATGTAATTACCATAGTAAACAGCCATAATGGTGAGGCTAAATCCCTTGTAGTGGAAAGTGTTGCCCATTCCCATAGTTATTTT
>JAISZV010000349.1 GCA_031284475.1 Proteiniphilum sp.
TATCAAAATGAAAAAGACGATATTCAGTGCAGCCCTCACCAACATACAAGGTTCAATTTGAAGAAGTGTATCTATCCTTTTATTCGAGGATGAAGCGTTTCGCCCGGCAATATGTGATCCGTGAAGAAGATGCGGAGAATATTGTGCAGGACGTTTTTTTTGAACTGTGGGAAAAGCAGATTGCATTCAATTCCTTTGTCAACTTCAATGGGTTCCTGTTTATGATGCTGAAAAACAAGTGCATCGATTTTCTTCGCCGAAAAACGCTGGAACAACAGGCTATTGACGAAATACAATCTGAATATATCCGTACCCTGAGACTGAAATTTGAATCGCTTGAGGCGTTGGATAATAAATTTCTAAACGAATCCGGCGTCGATACTATTATTCAAAAAGCCATAGACTGTTTACCGGAAAAATGCCGGGAAATTTTTGTAATGAACAAGATCGAAGGAAAAAAACAGCGGGAGATCGCGCAGGAACTCCATATCTCCGTGCATACCGTAGAAAGCCAGATGGCCATTGCTTATAAAAAACTGAAAGAAACTTTAAAGGATTACATGCCGCTTTTTCTTTTCTTTTTTGTTTGATTTTCAATGAATACAGGCTTTTTCCACACTCGATACGGTCAAAACATGTTTTGCTTCCATACTTGAACGGCGAAAAAAATTTCCCTTTCCTTTGGCGGATTTTTTCCACTCATTCGTCTTCTTAATATGAATAGCGAAATAGACTCACGCCTTTTGCAATATTTTTCAGGAGAATCAACGGTTGGCGAACGACTGGAATTGATTCGCCGTATTGAAAACGACGGCCTGTTAAAGGCTGAATTTATCCGTTTACAAAACCTGAATGCGGTTTCGCAACTTTCAGCCCGTCCCACAGACCGAAGTGAAGGAGAAATTCATTTCAAGGCATTTACCAATCAACTCAAATGGAATAAGCAAAGAAGATTGTTTGTCAATATTGTAAAGTATGCGGCAATAGCGCTCGTACTTATGGCTTCCACCGTTTGGGTAACGCTGTATTTGTCAGGCGCCGCCACGGAACCAATCATGAATACATTGCATACGCCGGCCGGGCAACGCGCCCAAATAACGCTGCAAGACGGAACGGAAGTCTGGTTGAATGCACAATCAACATTGAGATACCCCTCCCGTTTCTCTAAAAGAAACCGCGAAGTTGAAATAACAGGCGAAGCGTTTTTCGACGTAGCTCAAGAGAAAAAGCGGCCGTTTATTGTCTCCACACAGCATATAAACATGAAGGTGCTGGGAACCCGGTTTAACGTATATAGCTATCCCGGCGTGGATTATATTCAAACAAGCCTGATAGAGGGTTCCGTTAAAGTCTATCAGGCAGGCGATGAAAAAAGCGGTATCATCCTGAAACCGGACGAACAGGTGATAATCCGGGGAAATAATATGACTATCAGCGATGTCAGCAACCCGGAGCATCTGCTTTGGAGAAATGGGGTTTACGCTTTTAACAACGAACGTTTAATAGTTATTATTGAAAAATTACAACTCTACTACGATGTGGAAATCATTGTGGAAGACCCTGAGATATTCAATGTACGATATACCGGCAAATTCCGTCAACGCGACGGTATCGATGAAATATTACGAATCTTACAAAAAATTCAATCCTTTAAAATAAAGAGAGATAGAGATAATAATATCATCACATTAACAAAATAAAATTATATCATTAAATCAACAACTGTTGAATGCGCCAATTTAGTTCAACAACCGAAAGGGAGTTTATTTCCATACGATTTTAGTTTCAATAATAATTATTGCCGCATAAGATAGTCCTACGAAATAGAATTTCATAACCCTTTAAAAAATAATAGCCTATGAGAGATGATTTTATACAAAAATAGCGACAGGTGCACCAACACCTGCCGCTTGAAAAAAGTAAACACAGAAGTAACAAATCTAAGTATTCACTTTAAACTTACAAATATATGAAAATAAACATTTTATTAGGTCACTTTTTAATAAAAAAAAGTGATTGTAAAGATTTATTTAAAACAATGAAAATCTGCTTACTATTTCTATTTGCCTTCACATTTCAGATGATGGCTCTCAATGCCAATGCACAAGATGCAATGATTGAATTAAAGACAAGTTCTGCCACTATTGGGCAGTTAATCAGTGAAATTGAGAAACAAACAGACTATTTGGTCGTTTATAGCAACCGGGAAGTTGATACCAACCGAAAAGTAAATTTTCAACACAATTCGGGTAAAGTATCCTCTTACCTTAAAACCGCTTTCGCTAACACAGATATCTATTATGATTTTGAAAACAATTACATTGTAGTTTCAAAAAAAGCACATCAGAACGCAGCAGACATAGCCCGCCTTATCTGGGCGAGCCAACAGCAAGGCCGAACGATAACAGGCAAAGTTATAGATTCTAACGGAGAATCCATTATAGGGGCAACCATAGTGGAAAAAGACAATCCGGCGCACGGTACCATCACGGATATAGATGGAAATTTTACATTGACAAATATTCCTGAAAATGCCATACTGCAATTCACATACGTAGGTATGAAAGCGCAGGAAGTAGCCATCAACGGAAGAACAATAATTAATATCGCTATGGAACCCGATACCGAATTATTGGATGAGTTGGTCGTTGTAGGATATGGCACACAGAAAAGAGCAAATCTTACCGGCGCCGTCTCAAACGTTTCATTACCCCAGATGGAAAAACGTACCGTTGCCCAAACCTCCTTGGCCCTCCAAGGCCTTGTACCCGGTATAACCGTCACTCAACGTAGCGGCAAGCCAGGAGGTGATGGCGGTACTATCAGTGTCCGCGGTAAAACTACTCTCGGCAACAACGACGTTTTGGTGCTGATTGACGGAGTTGAATCGAATATCAACTCTATAGATCCCAAGAGCATTGAGTCTATCTCGGTATTGAAAGACGCCGCTTCGGCTGCCATTTATGGTAACCGTGCTGCAAACGGAGTAATTCTTATCACAACAAAACGGGCCGAAGACGGCAAAACGTATGTTTCTTTTAACAGTTATATGGCCAAAGGCGTTCCCACCAATGTCCCCAAATATGTGGGCGCCGTCGATTTTATGAAATATATTTCCATCGCTAAACGCGCCGTAGGCATGACGCCTGAATATTCGGAAGAATATATAAAAGAATATGAAGCCGGCATCGCCCGGAATGACCCGAATTATCCCGATGTGGATTGGTTTGACGCCACTGCAACCAACAATGCATTAATGACAAATAATTTTGTTACGATCAGTTTGGGTACGCCGCAACTCAAATCTCTCGCTCAGGTAGGATATATGTCTCAGAACGGTATTACCGAAAATACAAACTATAAAAGATATACGCTTAGATCCAATACCGACTTCAAAGTATCGCCTAAATTTGCTCTCCGTTCGGATATAGCCCTTGTTTATACCGATGCTAAAGAACCTACCAAGTTAGGTACAGGATTTAATTTTGTCGGTCGTATCCCTGCCAATCAGGCAGCTTATCTGGCAGACGGGCGCTACGGTCCCGGATGGCAAGGCGATAATCCTGTGGCTTATTACAAAGACGGTGGTATTACCACCAACACAGCGCCTTCGGGCATCATGAACTTTACGGCCACTTTTAACCCGGTAAAAAATCTCGAAATGCAGGGACAGTATGCCCTTAACTACTGGGAATGGCATACTACAACCTGGGATAAACGGGTACCGTTGTACCTCAACGATGGCTCCCCCGTTCCTCAGGCCCAAGCGAATTCGACCCTTACCGAAAAAACGGAACGTAACCTGCGTAATCTGCTTATAGGTCGTGCCACTTATAACAAGTCTTTCCTCGACAGACATAATTTTAAGCTCATGGTCGGCTACCAGCAGGAAACTTTCTGGAACAAATGGCATTCAGGATACCGCGAAGTATTCCCTTTCCCCGATTATCCGGTTTTGAATGCAGGGGGGCAGGAGAATCAAAAATCAGAGGGATCCGCCTCGGATTATGCACTACAAGCGGTTTTCGGCCGGTTCAATTATGATTATCTGGGTAAATACCTGTTCGAAGCCAATTTGCGATACGACGGTTCATCCCGCTTTGCAGAAGGTTACCGATGGGGACTTTTTCCCTCTGTTTCGGGTGGATGGCGCATCAGTGAAGAGGCGTTCTGGGAGAATCTCAAAGACGTAGTAAACAACCTGAAAATACGTGCATCATGGGGACAGTTGGGGAATCAGAATACATTGAACGGATACTATCCATCCCAGTCGACGGTCGATATAAGTCCCAATTATATTTTCGATAAGAATATCACCTCCGGCGCCGCCATCACCACGATGGCCAACTCAATCATAAGCTGGGAAACAACCACTATGAGCAACGTAGCCGTAGAATTCAGCCTGTTCAAAAAATTGGATAT
>JAISZV010000362.1 GCA_031284475.1 Proteiniphilum sp.
CTACGCTGATTTGTCCCTGATGCAGTTCGACCATGGCTTTGGCTAAAGCCAGGCCGATTCCCGAACCGGTCACGCTGGAATCTACCTGATAAAAGCGGTCGAAAATATGCCGGATGTTCTCCGGGGGAATACCTTTTCCCGAATTGGAAACCTGAATGGCGGCATAATGGGTGTTCTCGCGTGTGATTTTTTCCAGATGCACCGAAATTGTTCCTTTTTCGGGGGTGAACTTAAAGGCATTAGAAAGCAGGTTGAAATAGATGCGTTCCATTTTGTCGGTATCGACCGGCATGATAAAGTCGGCTTCGGAAAATACTTTGAAATCAAAATGCAAATGCCGTTTTTTTGCCATCTCCCAAAACGATTCGTTCCATTCGATAAACTGTTGTTTCAAATCGCACAAGCTTAAGTCAAGCGTCAATTTACCATTTTCGTATTTTCTGAAATCAATGATCTGGTCTATCAGCTTAAGGAGGATTGCGATGTTTTTTTGCACCAAAGTAAGCAGGCGGCGCTGCTCGATGTCTATGGAACGGTTTGCCAAGAGGGAACTAATGGGGCCGGCGATAAGAGTTAGCGGGGTGCGAAATTCATGGGACAAGTTGGTAAAGAATACCAGTTTGGCATGTGTTGCTTCTTCCAACTGTCTGGAAAGGACAATCAACAGGTCGCGTTTTTGCTCCAAGAGGTTTTTCTGTTCGCTAATTTCATTATTCCTTTTTTCCAGTTCGATATTCAAACGGTTCTTGGAATTATAGGCCTTGAAAAGCAAGGTAAAGAAAATAATAAAGAGCAGCACGATACAGGAGGCGCTCCACAGCAGGTAACGTTGCGTTGTAAATTGCAACAGGTAGGTGTCGATTCTGCTGTTCAGGAAACTGATTTTGTTTTCCTGCTCAATGATAGCATCGGTTTGAAGTTTCAGTATGCGGGCATTTGTTGCATCCACAATATTGGTATAGAGCGTATTATTTTTCTTGTAGGGTTTTCCCTGCAAAATATCCAATGCCAGTTGAATGATCGTTTCTCCCTGGGTCGGATAGATAAAGGTAGCTTTCAATTTGTTTTCCAGGACTTGTTCAATGCCTCCTCCTTCTCCCGGAAGCGCGTCGATTCCGATGAAATAAATATTTTTTGCTCTGTTCAGCCGTTCGGCAACGTTGTAAGCGGCTATGGCCATGCGGTCGTTATGGGCGTAGACCGCATCAAATTCCGGATAAGTGGCAAACACTTCTTCCATTTTATTTCCGGCTACATCTTTCAACCAAGCGCCGTCGACTGAGGTTAATAAGTTGATTCCGGGATAATCCTTCAAAATGCTCATAAATCCCTGATGCCGTTCCATGGCCGGCGTAGAGCCTGTCAGGCCCCGCAGTTCAACTATATTTCCTTTTCCGCCGAGCAGTTTGACCATATAGTTACCTACTTCTTTTCCTATCTGGTAATTATCGGCGCTGATGAGCGCGGTATATTTGTCGGAGAGGATTTTACGGTCGACCAGCACAACCGGGATACCCGCCTGATGCGCTTTTTCGACGATGAGCGTAAGCGGAGCGGCCTCGTTGGGGGCAACAATTATGAGATCAACCTTTTTGTCAATAAAACTTTGAATGTCGTGAATTTGTTTTTCTGTATCGTCCATCACCGTTCTTATATCCAGTATGACGTCTGGGTAGAACAAGGCTTCATGACGCATTTCCGTATTCATTTTGTGCCGCCATTCGTCGTCGCTGCATTGGGAAACGCCAATCACATAGCTTTCCGTTTTTTGTTTGCAGGAAAAAATAAGCAAGCAGAAAAGGAGAGCCGGCAAAATCCGGGGAAGAATACAAGTCAGAATATGCGTTATTTTCATATTTTAATTCAATAAAATCGAAATCCGGGTTCAAAAATACATCTTTTTACTGTATTTTACATATCTTGGAATTGTATCTGAATTTTGTATAGAAAAGGACGTGAAAAAATTAATTACGAAATGACGTTCGACGCTGGTCACTGCCAATCCCGACCACTCACTGCAAACCCCTTTATTTTTACAATCTGCCCGGTTACTTTTGCCGCATGACTGAGATGATTACCATATCCGTGTCTGAATATACGGCCTACAAGCTTCTGCAAGAAGAGAACATGGAAGGACTTAGCATAAAAAACATATCAGTAATTTGACATAATCAAAACTGCTCTTGAAATATGTTTCCTCGATGCAGCGCCTGCTATCCGTTGCTAAAGGAGAAGTTCCTACTTTGCAAACAAAGTTAAGTCTTGCCTTACAATAGGACACCTCTAAAAATCCCAAAATCAAGGCTTGCGACAGAGGCAAAAGCGGAGTTTACTAAAGTAAATGAGCATTTTGCCGACGGAGCGTAACGTAGAGTTTGGGGTTTTTAGAGGTGCTAATAGAAAAACAACTATTATCTTCCGGAAAAAACCTACCTTTGGGGTGCGAACGACCGCCTTCTTTCGGTAATCAACAACGGCAAAGAACGCCGTTACAATTACGACGGCAGGGGCTATCTGACGCAAACGATCTTTGAAGACGGCGCCACCGAGTTTCGCAATCCCGATCAGGCCGGCAACCTGTTCGAGAGCCGCGACCGCAAGGACAGGAAGTACGGGCGCAGCGG
>JAISZV010000128.1 GCA_031284475.1 Proteiniphilum sp.
TCAAAAACATGTTTTATAACATATTTTACCGATATTAAGTGTAATAGACAATTATTAACCATTATTCCGGCGTTCTCACGGCTAAAATCTCAGCACAACCGAGGTCGCCTGGGCTAAACCTGATTCGCTTCGTGTTTTGGCCTCTTCATTTTACTTTTTTTAATACACTTGTTACAAAATAGGCTCCATTCCTCAACCGGAATAAAGAGATTTCCGTATCTTTGCCCCCAAATTCTCAATCAAACAGAGGTATTCAGGTTAAAATTGAAACTATACATCAATCATCAAAAGAGAGGATAATGATCAGGTACAAACTTATCAACAATATTTCCGGTTGGATCGTATTCACCGTCGCAGCGGTTGTTTATCTGCTCACCATTGAACCCACAGCCAGCTTCTGGGATTGCGGCGAGTTCATCACCCAAGCCTATAAACTGGAGGTAGGGCACCCGCCCGGCGCGCCGATTTTTATGTTGGTGGGAAATCTTTTCACCCAATTGGCGCAAGATCCGTCGCAGGTGGCAAAAATGGTCAACAGCGTGTCGGCGTTAATGAGCGCGCTCACCATCCTGTTCCTTTTCTGGACTATCACCCACCTTACCCGTAAACTTGTTATGGCAAAAGAGGGGGGAGAACTCAGTATAAGCCAGACTATTGCGGTGATCGGCAGCGGCCTTGTGGGCGCATTGGCCTATACTTTTTCCGACACCTTCTGGTTCTCGGCCGTGGAGGGTGAAGTATACGCCTTCTCATCCATGCTTACCGCATTGGTCTTCTGGCTGATTCTCAAGTGGGAGGATAACGCCGATAAGCCCCATTCCGACAAATGGATCGTACTGATCGCCTACGTCATGGGATTATCCATCGGTGTGCACCTGCTCAACCTGTTATGTATCCCGGCAATAGTACTGGTCTATTACTTTAAGAAGAACGAAAATCCCGACTGGAAAGGCGGAATCAAAGCCCTTCTGTTGTCTTTCGGACTTATCATCGTGCTGATGTGGGGTATTATCCCCGGTTTCACCAAAGTAGGCGGATGGTTCGAACTATTCTTTGTGAACTCGTTGGGATTTTCATACCATACAGGGTTGTTCGTTTACCTTATTCTTTTGGTAGGAGTGATAGGATGGGCGTTATATGAAGCGTTGTCCTCAAAAGGAAAAGAAGAGAGAGCTCGCGCCTCTTTTTTCCTTAGCCTGGCCATGACGGGAATCCTTTTCATCGGCAGCAATGCGTGGCTATGGGTATTACTCGTTGCAGCAGGCGCTTATTTTGCATTCGGATACAAAAAATTAGAGATCAAATTTATCAATTTAGCCGTTACCAGCCTGATGGTCATTCTGGTAGGTTTTTCGGCCTATGCTTTAATCCCTATCAGGTCGAATGCCAATCCCCCACTCAACCTGAATACGCCGGAAGGTATCTTTTCGTTGGGGAACTTCCTGAACCGTGAACAATACGGTCAAACTCCCCTTATATACGGTACGACCTACGCTTCCCAATTAGCTCGGAACGCCGACGGATCAGTCGTAACGAAGAGAGAAAAAACTTCCTACAAGCAAATAGTGAAAACCTCGCCCGACCAAAAAGACCGGTATGAAAAAGTAACGTCGTCCAACTACAAATATACCAATACCATGCTGCTTCCCAGGATGCACTCACACTCCGGGAACCCGTCGTTCAGGAATCACAGTATAGGATACGAACGATGGGGGGGCGTGACCGACCTGAACAAAAAACCCACTTTTTGGCAGAACATAGGATTTTTTTTCAGCTACCAGGTCAACTATATGTACTGGCGCTACTTTATGTGGAATTTCTCCGGCAGGCAGAACGATATACAGGGAGACGGCGGCATTGCTACCGGTAACTGGATCACCGGAATTCCTTTCTTCGACGAATATGTACTGGGCCTGGGCCCACAGGATGAGATTGCGCCCGACATTGTCGATAACAAGGGCCATAACAAATACTATATGCTTCCGTTGCTGCTCGGCGTAATCGGTATCTTTTACCAGTTACAACTGAAAAAGAGGGGAAAACAGAGTTTTGTTGTGGTTTTTATGCTTTTCTTTATGACCGGACTGGCCATTATCCTCTATATCAACCAAACCCCGTTTGAACCGCGGGAGCGCGACTATGCTTATGCCGGTTCTTTCTATGCCTTCACCATTTGGGTGGGGATGGGCGTAGCGGGTATCAGTTACTTCCTGAGAAAATATATAAAGAATACCGCCGCCGCTACAGCCCTCGCCACAGTAGCAACCCTCTGCATCCCGGTACAGATGGCGTCGCAGAACTGGAACGATCACGACCGTTCCGGAAGAACGCTGGCAAGGGATACCGGTATGAACTACCTGAGTTGCGTGGGCGAAAATGGTATTCTTTTCACCAACGGCGACAATGATACCTACCCGCTATGGTATGTACAGGAAACCGAAGGCTTCCGCACCGACGTACGGGTCACCAATCTCAGCTTCCTCCAAACGGAATGGTATGTGGATCAACTGCTGCGCCCGGCATACAAGTCGGAACCGCTCCCCATAAAGTGGGCGCGTCCGCAATACTGGGGTGAAGCAGGCGGCGCCGCTTTTGTCATCGCCAAAAAGGAGATCGAAGATGTGCTTCGAAAAAACAATATTCCGCCTGTTTCTTTCGGGTCGTACTACGATGTAAATGCTTTTAAAGATACGCTTTCTTTAAAGCAAACGATGGAGAACCTGCGAACGGGGCAGAATGCGAAGCCGGCCAATCCTTTCTCTACAGGTAATACGCAAATCATTCCCACAAATGTACTTTCACTCGATATAGATACCGCCCGGGTGGATTGGAAAAGCCTCGCGGCAAAACCGGCAGGAAAGATGTACGTCAACTTAGAGGGAAAATCGGCCATTTACAGGCAGGAACTCATGATACTGGAAATGCTCGGTAATATCAACGACGACAACTGGCAGCGTCCCATCCATTTTGCGACCACCATCACCCCGTCGCTCTATATGAACCTGCAAAACCGCAACTTCTCGCTCAACGGACTCTCCTACCAAGTGGTTCCGGGCGCTCCCCTTCATAACGGGGTGAATATAGAAAAAGCATACGACAATATGGTGAATAAGTTCAAGTGGGGAGGGTTGGAAAATAATCCCGATATCTACCTCGATGAAACCAGCCGGAGAATGCTTTCCACCTACCGGCTGTATTTCTCGCAACTGGTAGATGCGCTGATTGGCGCGGGAGAGAACGAAAAAGCGCAGGCTGCACTGGATAAGGTTACCGCGATGATCCCCTCTTCGGCTGTGGCTTACGGCACCGACGGAATAGTATTCGCAAGGGCATATTACCGTTTGGGCGAAAAAGAGAAGGCCGAAGCCCTTATCACAAACATAAGCGACAGGGTGAACGGTAACCTCGACTGGTTTATACGGCTAAATCCCATACAAGTATCGAATTTACTCTCAGATGTGATATACAACAACATCAATCCCTTGATGCTTGTCTCAAGTATTTATCAACAATATGATAAGGAGAAATACACGATACTGGTTGACGAGCTGTTGCAACGGGCGCAGACTTTCTATACGCGGGGTGTTCCCTATGTAGGAGATACCCTTTTGAAAGAGATTACCGACAGTTCGATACGCGGATACTATTCCGCCTCGGCCAACGATACGTTGTACCGGGCTACGGAAGAGGAAACAATGCAAAAAACGCTCAAAATGATGCAGCAATTCAGTCCCCGTTTGCTGGAACAATACCAGCAGGCTCAGTAAATCAAATAATACAACATACGGTTGTGAGTTGCCTCATAGCCGTATCTCTTTTTAATATACAATTTCATTTCATGTTAATTGAGCAACCACCACAATTATACAGGCTTCTTTTTCCGGAAGCCCGCTGGCGGATCGGTATTCCCGGACAAAAAACGGTTTACCTCACCTTCGACGACGGCCCCATACCCGAAATTACGCCCTGGGCGCTGGATGTATTGGATCAATACAATATAAAAGCCACCTTTTTTTGCGTGGGAGACAATGTGTGCAAATATCCCGACCTGTACCGCCGGCTCCTTGAAAATGGGCATCTTACCGGCAATCACACCTTCAATCATGTGCAGGGATGGAAAAACAAGACGCCATTTCTACTGAAGAATACGGAAAAGGCGCGTGAAGTGATCGATTCAACCCTTTTTCGCCCTCCTCACGGGCACATGCGCGTAGCACAAAACGCCGTTCTGCAAAAAGCAGGATACGATGTGATTATGTGGGACGTGGTAACAAGGGACTACAGCCGTTACATAACCCCGGAGCAAACATTGAATAATGTGAAGAAATATACGCGCGACGGCTCTATCATTGTGTTCCATGATTCCCTGAAAGCAGAAAAAAATATGAAATATGCCCTCCCGCGCGCCATCGAATGGCTACAGGAACAGGGATACGCCTTCGAGCTGATCCCTGACGGCATCCGGAAGTGTAAGCGTTCAATAGTTTAGATATTGTTACGCTAATAGTAAGCTGTTTATGCCACACTTATTTTGAGTCAATGGCATATACTGAGCCACAATAAATTAAAATAAAACTCCACTATGCGCCAATGTATGCTCTTGCTGTTCCTGTTGCTACTGTTTACCGTGGCGGGGAAAGCGCAAAACTACACCATCAGCGGATACATTACCGACAAAGATACCGGTGAACCGCTTATTTCCGCTTCGGTTTTCGATACGCAGTCCCTAAAAGGGGCCTCCGCCAACAACTACGGTTTTTATTCGCTCACCCTGCCGCGGGGAGAGGTATCGGTTAACTACTCCTACATTGGCTACCAAACCGAAAACAGGTTGTTTTCCCTGCAAGGCGATACCATTATCCATATCCGCCTCTCGCTGCAAAACATGCTCAATGAAGTCACCGTGGTGGGATACACCTCAGAGACAGGCGTAAAAGGGTCGCAAATGAGCGCCGTAGAAGTCCCCATCAGCCAAATCAAAAGCATACCCACTCTTTTTGGGGAGAACGACCTTATCAAAGCCTTGCAACTGCTGCCCGGCGTGCAGGCGGGAACGGAAGGATCTGCCGGGTTTTATGTGCGCGGCGGCGGGCCTGACGAGAACCTCCTGTTATTGGACGGCGTACCGCTCTATAATGTGAATCACATGTTCGGTTTCTTTTCGGTTTTCAACAGCGACGCGTTGAAGAACGTAACCCTTTACAAGGGAAGTTTCCCGGCCCGTTTTGGCGGCCGGCTCTCTTCGGTGGTGGACGTGAGGATGAAGGACGGAGACGATAAAAAGATAAAAGGGTCGGCAAGTATAGGGGTTATATCTTCGAAGATACAGGTAGAAGGGCCTATTATTAAAGAGAGGACCACCTTTAACGTGTCGGCGCGGCGCACTTATATCGATATCCTGGCGCAACCCTTCATTAAGTATTATGCAAAACAGGAGGATGAATCGAACCGCGTGGGGGCAGGCTACTATTTTTATGATATAAACGCAAAATTCACGCACCGGATATCGGAACGCGACAAACTGTTCCTTAGCGTTTATACGGGCGACGACGCGATGTATGCCCGTGTTCGCACGCATTACAAAGACGACCCTTCTTTTGAGGAAAAATACTGGACGAAACTAAACTGGGGCTGGGGAAACCTGCTCACAGCGTTGCGTTGGAACCGTGTTGTGAGCAGTAAACTTTTTATGAATACAACGGCTTCTTTTACGCGATACCGTTCTAAGTTGAGAGTTGGCGAAGAGAGCCAAGAAACCGATAAAACAGCCCAAAACAGCGTCTTTTCCGAAACCAATGTCAGGTATAATTCGGGAATAAGCGACCGGACGATAAAAACCGATTTCGATTACAACCCCGGGGCGGCGCACGACGTTAAGTTTGGCGTTAACTATACCTATCACACATTCTCGCCCGATGTATCGTCATATAAGTTCTCTTCTACCGATAACGATTGGGAAGACGTTGATACCGTCATCGGCAGCCCAAAGGTGTATGCCCACGAAACCATGGCCTATATAGAAGACAATATTTCGCTCGGAAAAATATTTAAACTCAACCTGGGAGCGCACCTCTCATCGTTCCACGTGCAGGGAGAGAATTACTTTTCGCTGCAACCCCGCGCCGGATTGCGCGCGCTTTTGGATGACAACCTCTCGGTGAAAGCAGGGTATGCTTATATGGAACAATATGTGCACATGTTATCGAACAGTTCAGTGAGCCTTCCCACCGATTTGTGGGTGCCGGTTACGAAAAAAATCCGACCGATGTCGTCGCATCAATACTCGGCAGGCCTGTTTTATTCGCTCCGCGACATAGCCGGCTTATCCGTTGAAGGTTACTATAAAACAATGGACAATTTGCTCGAATACAAAGACGGAGCCTCTTTTCTGGGCGTCTCCACCCAATGGGAAGACAAGGTGAGTATGGGCCGGGGAACGGCATACGGCATAGAGTTCCTGATGCAGCGTATGCTGGGCAACACAACCGGATGGCTGGGTTATACATGGTCGCGATCGGACAGGATATTCAACAAGCCCGGGAATATCATCAACAACGGGAGAGCTTTTCCCGCCAAATACGACAGGCGCCACGACCTGAGCCTCACCCTCGCGCACCGGTTCTCTGAGAAATTCGATATTGCCGGCTCATGGGTGTTCAGCACAGGCAACGCGGGCACATTCGGATACCAGGAATACATAAATGTGCCGGCTCCCAACTTCATCAACCCCTATCAAGCCCCGTCCACAACAACCCACATAGAGAACCGAAACAATTTCCGCTTCGCCAATTACCACCGCCTCGATTTGGGCGTAAACTTTCATAAAACAACCAAACGGGGCAACCGAAGTACATGGAACATAAGCGTCTACAACGCATATAACCAACATAACCCCTTCATGGTTTACGCATCGGCGGAGGGAGAGTATAATCCCAATACCGGGCAAACCTTGCAAAAAAACAAACTCATGCAGGCGTCGTTGTTCCCCATCATCCCGTCGGTGAGTTACACGCTCAGCTTTTAAAATAAACAATAAGAAAAACGATATGAACAATATAAATCCGCTAAAGCCATTGATCCTTGCATTATCCATAGCGCCGTTTTTTTTGCTCTCCTGCGAAAAGGAAATTGAATTTAAGGGGCAAGAAACCGATCCGATGCTCATATTGAACGGATTTCTCACGCCCGACTCGGCCGTGGCGGTGCATTTGTCAAAAAGCCGTTTTATATTCGATACCAACCAGACGTTCAGCTTCATAGAGAATGCCAACGTAGAACTCTTCGTGAACGGCGCCCCCTACGAAACGCTGCGCCATGCCGGCGGAGGATCGTACCGGGGGACGTATATGCCGAAGGAACGCGACGCGATTGCCGTTCATGCCTCTGCCGGCGGATTTGAACCGGTGAAAGCGGAAACAATCATTCCGGCCGCGCCGTCGATAGAATTGGCCGACTCAACGATCGCCCTCGAATGGCTAAAATTGTATGATCAATACGAGAGCAACCCAGAGGAAGGATTCGTGTCGCTGATCCAAACAAACAACATAAAGTTGCGCTTAAAAGAGCCGGAAAATGAAAAGAACGGTTACTTTATAAAAGTCAATAAAACATTCTATAATAACGATGGATACAACTTCACGCAACCGGAAGATGTAGACGTAAAGTCTATACTGAAAGGGAATGTATCCGGCGGCACGGGAAACATATTCGACTTTATCGATGAGGATGAATGGGATTACTCGCCCGTCAAAAACCTGTTTTCGGACGATCTGATCAACGGGCAGGATGTTTTTTTGGATTTTAAACTCGTCGATAATATAAAAACAATACCCGTTAAAGACGAAAATATTCCGGACGATAACCTCGTTGAAAACGAACAAGAAAACACGATTTGTTTATCGAGCATGTCGGAAGAGTATTATCGCTTCGTCATCTCGTCAACCAAAGCGGAAACTTCAAATGATAACCCGTTTAGCGAACCGGTACAGGTAACAAGCAATGTTGAAAACGGAGCGGGAATCCTCGGATCATACACAACCGCTACGTATACTTACAAATTCAAGATATACAGATACAACGGCGTTTATTTTTAACCCATATTGCCGCCCCTTAGCCGGTTATATATAAATGTAAATCCCCTAACGGGGAATAGGAAAAAGGGGTAGCCATTTTTTGTTTTGGGTTACACGTTTCATTCCGTTAACCGGATATTTCTTTGATTATTTTTCTATCTGTGTTCTATTTTCCGGCAGATAATTGGCGATTATATATAAATATCTGTTTATCTGTTCAAACGGTTTTCCCAAGAATTAGGGTTACTGCTTCCATGAAAAACGCCAAAGATCATCACAGTTTCGCCATCCAACAGGAAATGGATTTGGTAAGGGAATTTTTTAAAGTTATAAATCCTTATTTTTTGTATTTTATGGCGAAATGTTGCGGATAACGGGTAATATAATCCATACCCTCTTTCAGTTGTTCCTTGAACAGGTTCACAAGTGTTCCGGGAGAGAGGCTTTTATAATAATTGATAGCTTCCGCCATATCCCAATACGCCTCATCAGATACTAATAAACGGTATTTCATCAGAGCAAGTCTAATTTTGCCTCCACTTCTTCCCCTGTATGAAACACTGTTTTACCCTCGTTATATCGTTGCAGCCGCCTGTCCAATTCTTTTTTATGAACATCCGTCAATTTTTCTTCGGGTTCATCCTCCTGATAACTGAGAGCCAAAGCCTCTATTAGGCGCAGCAACCGGTCATCCGCAGCATTTATATAATCCTGTACACGTTGTCTTAAATCTACTTGTTGTAGCCATGATCATTTTCTCCTATCTCTAAAAGCGCCATGCAAATATACAAAACAATTGCAAGATATAAGATGCTGGAAGTCAGAAATTATTTTCATGCAAACCAATATTTCAAAGAGCGGTTTTAACTGCGCTAACCGGCAGTTCTTGCTTCTTCGCACTTCCATTTTTTTCCTGTGCCGGATACGGGCCTGCTTCCTTGTTTTTACCTCGTTTACCGGATTGCCCGTTAGGGCATCCATATCAATAGAAAACGCCGGTTGTCATCGCGCCGCATTGCCCGTCAGGGCTTTCGCCTCCTGTTTTGGTACAGAATAAAATAAATAGAAGGCCGAGAGAAAAAATTAGCGTTTCAATCACCTTTTAAAATTTTTTATGCATCTTTGTACTAAATGTTGTTGCATTTTGAACTTGAATCTGCCTTTTGCTGCTCCGAACGAGGGGTTTTGGTTAAGAGAAAACGGCTACAGTTGGTAGAATAATTATTGACAATGAACAAACAGACTGTAAATAGAATTAATCACAACAAAACAAATAAAAAAATGAAAAAAATAATATTACTCTCAATTACATCCCTTTGCCTTGCAAACATGGCTACGGCACAGGGTTTCTCCGCCAAAAACGATGACGGACTAACAATTTACTACGGAATAACATCTGCAACAGCGCCGCTCACAGTGGCGGTTAGGCCTAATTATTATTATGATAATGAATACAGCGGAGATATAATTATACCCGCTTCGGTTGCTTACAAAGGTAAAACTTATTCGGTTACGAAAATTGGTGAAAGGGTTTTTTTCGGTTGTAGCGACTTAACTTCGGTTACTATTCCCAGTTCAATTACGAAAATTGGCGAGGCGGCTTTTTTCGGCTGTAACGGATTAACTTCGGTAAACATTCCCAGTTCGGTTACGACTATCGGTGAGAGATCTTTTGCCGGTTGCAGCGGATTAACTTCGGTTACTATTCCCAATTCGGTTACGGAAATTGGTGGAAGGGCTTTTATCGGTTGTAGCGACTTAACTTCGGTTATCATTCCAAATGCAGTTAAGGAAATTGGCTATGAGGCTTTTTACGGTTGCAGCGGATTAACTTCGGTTATTATTCCAAATTCGGTTACGGAAATTGGCGATTATGCTTTTTTCGGTTGTAGCGGATTAACTTCGGTAAACATTCCAAATTCGGTTACGAAAATTGGGGAGTTGGCTTTTGCCGATTGCAGAGGCTTAACTTCGGTTACTATTCCCAGTTCGGTTACGGAAATTGGCAATGGGGCTTTTGCCTATTGCAGCGGATTAACTTCGGTTACTATCCCCAATTCGGTTAAGGAAATTGGCAATGGGGCTTTTGCCGGTTGCAGCGGTTTAATATCCATAACAATAAATGCCTCCATTCCTCCGAGCTGTAATATTACAGATTATCCATCTTTCAAAGGAGTGTCAAAAAGCATACCGGTGTATGTGCCTTGCGGCAGCCTTTCAAACTACAAAAAATCGGAGTGGTGGGGCG
>JAISZV010000178.1 GCA_031284475.1 Proteiniphilum sp.
GCCAGCGGCGTATGCGACGAACGGTAGCCGTCTAATGTTATATCGCCTGCACACACCTGGAAACGGTAAGTGAACGTTACCTGTACTACATATCCGTCGCCATTCGGTTCAACGGTGAATGTTTCTTTGCGCACGGACCCTGTTTGCGACTGCGCCTGCACCGCCAATCTTACCGTCAATATCAGTAACAACGTTAAAAATAATCTTTTCATCTTTCAATGTATTTATATAATTATCTTTTATATATTTATATCGTGCATAAGTCTATTTTATGTTTTTGTTATCGCAAAAATAAGTGAAATTTTACACATAACAGAGCGTTGGGTAATTTTTTTTATATCAGCGCTTTGTTTTTTTTGATAACTTTTGGGTTGCGGATTTAAGGCATTTAATGATATTACGGGGGAAGGAGCAAATTACCAACTAAAAATAATTGACTTAGCAAGGCTTCAATTGCCTCATAAAAACCTAAAGCGGATGTGAACCTTTTAGGTAAAGCATTTTCATCAAAGCCTATCACACAATCTTCATCCCCATTTGAAATATATGCCTTTTCATTGTAAATTCCGCTTGAAATAATCGATTACTTTCTCATATAGGTATTTTCTTGTATTTTCTCCCGTAATGGAATGGTCTTTATCGGGGAAAAAAAACATATCGAAATGCTTGCCGGCTTCAATCAGCGCACGCGCATATTCTACGGAGTTCTGGAAATGCACATTATCGTCGGCCGTACCGTGTATCAACAGAAGGTTGCCTTCCAAGCGGCCTGCAAGGGCAATGGGCGATCCCTGCTCATATCCGCCGTTGTTCTGCTGCGGCGTGCGCATGAACCGTTCCGCATAAACCGTGTCGTAAAAACGCCAGTCCGTTACAGGGGCTATCGCTACGCCTGCCTTAAAGATACCGTTCCCGCGGCTCATGCTCATCAATACGTTATATCCTCCGTAACTCCACCCCCATATACCGACGCCGTTTTCATCGATATAGGGCAATGAAGCGAGATAACGGGCGGCGGCAATCTGATCGTCCGACTCTTTTACGCCCAGGTTCATATAAGTACTCTTACGAAATTCTTCTCCCCGCGCGCCTGTTCCCCGGCCATCCACACAGGCCACTGCGATACCTTCGTTCAATAACGCATAATACCATTCGGCTGCATACCGGTCTAATACCTGTTGCGAGTTGGGGCCGCTATACTGGATCATCACTACCGGGTACTTCCGGGCGGGATCAAAATTGTGCGGTTTCAATATCCATCCGTTCAAACGGGTAATGCCGTCGGAAGCCGCCACGGAGATATATTCCCTCCGGGGAAACTGCGCGGAAACCACTTTAGCGCGGACTGACTGATTATCTTCCAGCATCCTTAATTGTTTTCCGTTTCCGTCATATAAAGTGATCACCGTAGGCGTTTCCGCATCCGACCAGCGGTTCACAAAAAATTTGCCTTGCCCGCTGAAAGAGGCGCTGTTATACCCCGGCTGCTGCGACAACTTCTGCGGTTGTCCTTTATTGATGTTCACCTTATATATATTGCGCCTCATGGGCGATTCGTCGGCGGCCTCATAGAAAACCGTTTCCGTTTGCTCATCCACGGCTAAGAGCGCCGTCACGTCGTAACTCCCGGTGGTGAGTTGTTTCTGGAGCGTACCCGAAAGGCCATAGACGTAAATATGGCTGTAGCCGTCCTTTTCGGATATGCAGGTAAAGCGGTCTTTTAAAAAGCGGATCGAGTTGATCCAGTCCGAATCGACATAATAGTTGCTCTCTTCCCTCAATACCAGTTTTGCTACCGCGGAACGGGGATTTGTAAAATACATATCGAACCGGTTCTGATCCCTGTTCAGCGTTATTACCGCCAGTTGAGCGGGATCGTGTGTGAATTTGATGCGCGGGATATAATCGCCTGCCTCTAACGGCACGTTTAAGGTACGTGTAGTGCGCGCCTCTATGTCGAACACGCGGCACTCTACCGTGGAGTTGGGTTCTCCTGCTTTGGGATATTTAAAGCGATAAAAACCGGGGTACAACTGCTTGTTAAAAGTCTGGAAAGAGAACTCTTTTACTGCCGATTCGTCGGTACGCACAAAGGCCAGCAACCGGTTGTCGGGCGAAAATTCCAACAGTCGCATTACGCCGAATTCCTCTTCATATACCCAGTCGGTGGCCCCGTTGATCACTTCGTTCATTTTCCCGTCTTTTGTTACCTGCGATTCCGTGTCGAAGTCGAATTTAGCCAGCCATATATCATTCTCTATTACGTAGGCTGCCATCTTCCCGTCAGGAGAAAAAGAGGGGATCATCTGTTTCGAGGGATGCTCCGAGAGCTTCCTCACCATGTTACGACGCACGTCGTGGTAGTAGTAGTCGGCACGGAAGGAGTGGCGGTAAACTTGTTCACGGTTCCTATAAACCAACACCCGGTTCTCATCAGGGCTTACTAAAAAACCCTGAAAACTGTTGAAAGTGCAATTCCTGGCCGTACGCGCATTGAACAGGGTGTCCACCGCTTCGCCCGTGGCGTATGCGTATTTGATTACCGCCGTCTGTTGCGGGTCGGCCTGGTAAAAATGCATTCCGTCTTCCGATGACGCCATCGCCCTTATACTGCGGGGAGTAAATTCGCCGCTCAATATATTTTCCAGCGTAAAATGCTGCGCCGATACCGTCGCAACACATATCACTGTTATAGCTGTAAAAAAAATTCTTCTCATTGATCTTGCCTTGTATAGTTTAGAAATATAAATATGACCTCTTTTCCACCATTTTATATTCAATTTGCAACAAAGTTACAAAAATAGAGGTTCCTATTACATATTTTTTTGTATTTTCGGCAAAAATTTCGGGAAAGGGGAAATACAATTGATAATTGACAATTGATAATTGACAATTAATAATTGTTTGAATCACTCAATCTCATTAGTCACATTGGCACATTAAATATATGGAATCAGAAGAAAAGAAAATTACAGAGTTGCCCGAAAACGCATACCGGGAATTACAACCGAAAGAGGAGTACAAGCCGGTGCTTCCGCCCGATAGACCGGCAACGGAAGTAACCTTATGGTCGGTTGGAATGGGTTTATTGATGGCGGTGATCTTTTCGGCTGCGGCAGCCTATTCAGGGTTGAAGATCGGCCAGGTTTTCGAAGCGGCTATCCCTATCTCCATCATCGCCGTGGGCGCATCGGCCGCCTTTCGCAAAAAGAATGCGCTGGGACAGAACGTAATCATCCAATCCATCGGCGCATCGTCGGGGGTGATCGTCGCCGGAGCGGTCTTTACCATTCCGGGACTCTATATTTTACAGGCCAAATACCCCGAAATTCAGATCAACTTCTGGCAGATATTCTTTTCATCACTGTTGGGAGGATTCTTAGGGATTCTCTTTCTCATCCCTTTCCGCAAATATTTCGTGAAAGATATGCACGGGAAATTGCCTTTTCCAGAAGCCACAGCTACTACCGAAATACTGATGACGGGCGAGAAAGGCGGCAACAAAGCCAAATTACTGATTACCAGCGGACTTATCGGGGGACTGTTCGATTTCTGTTTCTCTGTTTTCCGTCTCTGGAGCGAAGAGATCACTACGCGCATTATCCCCGCAGGGGCCATGATGGCCGAGCGGTTCAAGATGGTGCTTAAATTCAACGTAAGCGCCCTTATCTTCAGTTTCGGCTATCTGGTGGGATTACGATATGCCCTGATTATCACGGTAGGGTCATTGCTTTCATGGCTGGTACTGATTCCGCTGGTGAATGAGATCGGCGCGTTGGCGGCAGCCGCGGGCGGGAGCGTCAACCCGTTTGCCGCGATGCCGGCAGAAGTAATTTTTGCAGAATATGTACGTCCGATAGGTATCGGCGCCATTGCAATGGCAGGTATCATCGGAATCATCAAATCTTCCGGAGTAATCGGCAGCGCCTTTAAATTAGCCGTCGGGAAAAAAGCGGCGACCGGCGCCGTACAGACGGACACAAAACGTACGAGCCGCGACTTGAAAATATCGTTCGTGATGCTGTTCCTGTTCCTCACACTCATCACTGCCTTTATCTTTCTGATCATCGGCATGGAGATCACGCTTATACAGGCCATTATAGCCCTGCTCACCATCACCGTAATATCATTCCTCTTCACTACCGTGGCCGCTAACGCCATTGCTATTGTAGGCACTAACCCCGTGTCGGGTATGACGCTGATGACGTTGATCCTTTCGTCGGTGGTACTCGTTGCCGTGGGGTTAGAAGGCTGGCAGGGGATGGCGAGCGGATTGATCATCGGAGGTATCGTCTGCACCGCGCTTTCCATGGCAGGCGGTTTCGTTACCGACCTGAAAATCGGTTACTGGATCGGCGCTACTCCTGCTAAACAGGAATCCTACAAGTTCCTCGGAACACTGGTTTCGGCGGCCACCGTGGGTGCGGTGATCTTTATCCTCAATGAGGCATACGGCTTTGTGGCTACGCCTGAGCATCCGAATCCGATGGTGGCCCCACAGGCCAACGCTATGGCTGCCATCATAGAACCATTGATGGCGGGAAGCGGCGTCAGTTGGATACTGCTGGGTATAGGCGCAGTGATCGCTATCCTCGTGAACTGGCTCGGGATTTCTCCTCTGGCATTCGCTCTCGGTATGTTTATCCCGCTCCAGTTAAATATCCCCCTTGTTGTGGGCGGATTGCTTAACCACCGGATCAATAAAAAAGGCGCTGACAAACAGTTGACCAATGCACGCCACCAGCGCGCCATACTGATCTCTTCCGGATTCATTGCAGGTGCGGCGCTCTTCGGCGTATTAGGCGCACTGATCATATTTATAACGGGAGATGGCAATGCCCTTAACTTCAACTTGTGGAGCGATCCCAACGGTACGGGTGCGCAGATCGCAGCGCTCTTTGCTTTCCTCGGGCTGATTGCCTACTTTATCTGGGAAACCAAACGCGCAAAGAGGGAGGATTGATTTAATGTGCCAATGTGAATAATGTGATTTAATGATTCAAACAATTGACAATTGATAATTCATAGACAAATGACAATTTTTTTACGACAAATAAAACTTATCCTGTTTACAGTGATTCTCTTTCCAGTCGTTTCCTGCACTCAAACACAACAAAACGACAGAGAGAAGGATTTCACGCAGTATGTAAACCCTTTTATCGGAACGGCATTTACAGGACATACTTTCCCCGGAGCTACCTATCCATTGGGTATGATGCAGCCAGGCCCTGAAACGGGTAATTTCTCATGGGAATACTGCTCCGGGTATTTCTACGATGATGAGCGTATCAACGGCTTCTCACAGAACAGGCTGAACGGTACGGGTTGCGTGGATCTGGGCGACTTGCTTATGCAACCGTTCTCCGGCGAGAAACGCGACGACCTGAGCAGCCGCTTCGACAAGGCTTCCGAAAAGGCTTCCCCCGGATATTATGCCGTAGCGCTGACCGACAACGGGGTGAACGTGGAAATCACCACCGCCCCGCATGTGGCGTTCCACCGCTATACCTTTGCCGAAGGCCAACCGGCCAATCTGCTGGCCGACTTCCAAAGCGGACTGGTATGGGCGCAAGATAAACTCTTTACCCATGTGCTCGATAATGAGGTCAACATCGAAAACAAACGCTTTATTACCGGCTATACCCGCCGTACCGAATGGGTGGAGCGCACTTACTATTTCGCTATTGAGTTCGACAAACCGATACTCTCTTCGGAACAACTCGAACCGCGGGATTCACGGGAGAAAGCGCCCCGCTATATCCTGACCTTCGACATGCAGGACGATCCTACTCTGCAAATGAAAATCGCCATGTCTACCACAAGTGTGGAGGGAGCAAAGAAAAACCTCGCGGCAGAAGTGAGCGGATGGGATTTCGACGAAGTGCGCCAAAATGCCAAAGAGGCATGGAACAGTTACCTGTCGCGGGTAGAGATAGAAGGAACGGAAGATGACAAGGTAAATTTCTACACGTCGCTCTACCACCTTTATATCCAACCCAATAATATTGCCGACGTCGACGGCCGCTACGTAGGCCCCAATCGCGAGATCTCACAGTCGCCCACCGGAAAGTTCTACTCCACCCTCTCGCAGTGGGACACTTTCCGCGCTGCCTTCCCCATGTACACCATCCTCAGCCCGGAAATTGTTTCCGGCTTAGTAAACTCTATGGTCGATTACAGCGAACAAAAGGGGCATCTTCCCATCTGGGCGCTCATGGGACAGGAAACGTACACCATGATCAGCAACCATTCTATCTCCATGATCGTGGATGCTTACCTCAAAGGATTCGGTGGATTCGACGCGGAAAAAGCCTACCGGGAAATCAAAAGGTCGATCACCGAAAGCAAGCACTACAAATCGAACTGGGAAATTTATGACCAATACGGTTACTATCCCTACGATCTTATCAAGGTAGAATCGGTTTCCCGTACGCTTGAATGCGGATTCAGCGACTATGCCGCCGCACAGATGGCGAAAAAATTAGGGAAAACAGAAGATTATGATTTTTTTATGAAACGGGCCGGCTATTACAGGAACCTGTTCGACAAGGAGACCAACGCCATGCGTCCCAAAAACTCCAAAGGCGAATGGATATCCCCTTTCGATCCCTATGAGCTGGCACACGCCGACTCACGGATAGGCGGACACTACACCGAAGGGAATGCGCTGCAATATACGTGGCACGTATTACAGGATATCCCCGGACTCATTGAGATGATGGGCGGGAAAGAGGCCGCGGAAAAGACGCTCGATTACCTTTTCAACACCACGCAGGAAAGCGCCCGTCAACTCTCCGACGTTACCGGCCTTATCGGCCAGTATGCGCATGGTAACGAACCAAGTCACCACGTGGCCTATATCTATTCATACCTCGACAGGCCGGAAGAGACACAGCGGCTGATACGCCGGATCGCCACCGGTTTTTACCGGAACAAACCCGACGGATTAATCGGCAACGACGACTGCGGACAGATGTCCGCATGGTATATGTTCTCCGCCCTGGGATTCTATCCCATGAATCCGGTGAGCGGAGAGTTGGTCATCGGTGCGCCGCAAATCCCCAAAGCTGTCATCAATGTGGGCAACGGAAAGCGTTTTACGATGGAGGCGAAAAACCTCTCGGAAGAAAATATGTATATAGAGAAGATAGAATTGAACGGGCAGCCCTATGAGAAGAAATTCATCACGTATGAAGACGTCACAAACGGCTGCACGCTGGTGTTTTATATGACAAATACTCCGAAATAGAGGAAAAAGAACCGGTAGCAGGTTTCACTCAACAAGAGTAAACAAAGAGGGTGTATTAAAATAGAAAATAGGCCTTTGAGAATTGAATATTTGGAATTATTCTCCGATAGGCGTACAAAAACAAAGAGGGTGGAATCACAATGTGATCCCACCCTCTTTGTTTTTCAGGTCATCCCCGTCGTTTCACAGTTTCTTCACAATGAAAGAAAAACTGTCCACAGACTTATTATAACCGGTCAGGAAAGACTCCCGCAATTGGCGCAGAGTCCTTCTACAACCACAAATACATCTTTGACAAGAAAACCTTCCGGCAACTCCGCATCAAACCGCGAAGCGCCGTCTAAGCACAATACCTCGTCGCATTTCTCACAATGAAAATGGGAATGCAGGTTGTCATTTTCATTATGACGCTTGTTCAGTGCATATTTCACCGTGTTGTCATTCAGTACGATGCGGTGAATAATGCCCCGGTCTTCCAATGTTTTCAAGGTTCTGTACAGGGTAACCCGGTCAAACAAATCGGGGTAAGACTCTTTCAACTCGTTTTCCGACATCGCCGTTTCTTTTTTCAGCAACTCGCCAAGGATATATTTCCGGCAGCCGGTATTTTTTAAATCGTGGGCTTGTAAAATTTCTTCTACCGTCATAACACAACAATACCTCAAATGATATTTTGCTACAAACATACAGCTATTTTGGCTATAATCCGCATGTTTGACATTTTTTTATCACTTACAAAAATATATAATATTTGTATTGCATCATTGTTGCAATTAAATATTTTGTATATTTGCAAATAATTTCACTTTTCCCCGGCGCCGCCACGTGATACAACCGTAATACGAAGCAACTACCGGAATTGGGATTCTTTACAACAGACAAATGCGGATGAAATTGTTTTATTCTATAATGACTTTTCTTTTTTTGTGCGGCGCTTTGCAGGTTTTTTGCGGCGCGCTGCATGCTCAACCGGGTGGATCGACCCAAGCGCGCCTCCCGTCCCGGCTTTCTCAATTACCTGATACAATCGGGGGAATTGTGCCGGATGAGGATAAAAACCCGATAGAATTGGACGAGGTGATTGTGCAGGGAAACCGCACAAGTAATATCCAAATGAAATCGGCCCAGAACATTGTCCGGATCGACAAATCCTATATAGAAGATAACTTTTCGGGAAGTTTGATGCAAAGCCTGGAAAAGATACCCGGCGTAAGAGCGATGACCATAGGGTCGGGGCAATCCAAACCGGCGATCCGGGGCCTGGGCTTTAACCGGATGATTGTAACGGAAAACGGGATAAAACATGAAGGGCAGCAATGGGGCGAGGATCACGGCCTGGAGATAGACCAGTTTTCCGTAGATGAGGTTGAGATCGTAAAAGGGCCGGGCTCTCTTTTGTACGGTTCGGATGCCATTGGCGGAGTGATACAACTGCGTAACAACTCCATTCCCACGGAAAAGGCGGAAGGAAATATCAACCTGTACGGAAGAAGCAATAACGAGTCGATGGGCGTTTCGGGACAGGCAGCCGGACGAACCAACAAATGGTATTATAAAGTGAACGCCACCTATATGGATTATGCGGATTATAAAGTACCGACAGACAGCATACAATACTACTCTTATTATATTCAATTAAAAAATAATCGCTTGCGTAATACATCGGGGAAAGACCGGAATGCAGGGCTTACACTGGGTTTTCTGGGTGAAGACTTCCGCTCTCACCTGCTTGTTTCTAATATCAATTCCCGGAGCGGCTTCTTTGCCGATGCGCACGGGCTGGAAATCCGGCTGTCCGATATAGATTATGACAGGTCTTCCAGGGATATCGACTTTCCCTATCATTCGGTCAATCATTTTAAACTGGTCAATAACTCCGTGTGGCGTATCGGCGCGGCCACCTGGGAAAGTAATATCGCGTTCCAGAAGAATCTCAGGGAAGAGTTCTCCGAACCGGTATCGCACGGGTATATGCCTGTTCCTCCCAATGCGCTGGAACGCAAGTTCGACAAAAACACCTATACGGCCTCTACTTTAATAAAAATGCCGGTAAAAGACCGGATCAGTTTACAGGGTGGAATTTCCATAGAGCATCAACACAATAAAAAGGGCGGATGGGGTTTTGTGATCCCTGATTTCAGCGCCACAAGTATGGGGGCATTTATCTATGGCCGCTATCATATTTCGGATGATTTGATTATTAGTTCAGGTGTGCGTGCCGACCGGGTGAAAATACATATCGATAGCTACCGGGATTGGTATGAAACGCCGGATGAGCACGGTAATCCGGTATATAAAGAACGGGCTGCCGGCCTGCAAAAGAATTACAATAGTTTCACATGGTCTGCGGGGATCAACTACCGGCAAGGCAAATGGATGCTGAAAGCCAATATCGGCAAGAGCTTCCGGGCGCCTACTCCCAAAGAACTGGGATCAGACGGAGTGAATTACCACATATTCCGGTATGAGAAAGGGGATAATAACCTGAGGGCGGAAGAATCGTATCAGGCCGATATGGGCGTCAGTTGGCAAAACAGCGTGCTAACGATCCAATGGGAGCCTTTCCTGAACTACTTTCCTAATTATATATACCTGAACCCTACTCCGGAATATTACGAAGGGCTGCAAATGTACCACTATGCACAGGCCGGAGTGATCCGCTACGGCTTTGAAACGGACGTGCAGTTACAACTCACCCGCCGGTTTACCCTGGGCATGCAATCGGAATATTTATACGCAGAACAGCTTTCCGGGGATAAAAAAGGATATTCGCTACCTTTCTCCCCTCCCTGGTCTGCCTATTTCAGCATCGGGTATCGCCCTGCTCGCGGCTTGTTGGGAGCTGACGGCGATATATTGTTAGAATACAAGGTGACAGGCTCTCAAAACAGGATTGTCCCTCCGGAAGAAAAAACGGAAGGCTATCAATTACTGAACCTGTCGCTGGGGCGCAGTTGGCAAGTAAAGGATAACAGCATAAAATTGCGGTTACAGGCGCAAAACCTGCTGAACAAAAGATATTACGACCATACCGGATTCTACCGGTTGATCGATGTACCCGAACCGGGCAGAAATGTATCGGCCATGTTGGGATTCACTTTTTAAATAACAACGACGAATAACCCGGCAAAATCTTGTTTTTCCGGATCGTTAAGCAATCACTAATTACAAATCATTAAAATTCTATCCGTATGAAAAGAAAATTATTTCTGGGAGCGATGCTCTTTCTTAGCGCTAATGTACTGTTTTTCTCGTCCTGTGAAGATGATAACGATAAGCCTTTGGCGCCTACCGTCGAGATCACCGAACTGGGGTCGGGGCACGATAACCCGAACGACAAAACCGCTTATATCGGGGCAGAAGCCCATATTGGAGCAGAGATCACAGCCGACGGCCTGATCCGCGATATAACGGTAGAAGTCCATCAGGAGGACGGAGATTTCAAATTCAGCGAGATATACTCCAAATATGTAGGAGTAAAAAACGCTACATTCCATGAACATCTGGACATACCCTCAGATGCGCCGGAAGGTGAATACCACTTGCATTTGGTGGTGAGAGACCAGGAGGGACAGACAGCCATGGCGGAATCCGAATTAACGATAATAGAGGGATCCGGCGAACATGATGACGACGATCATGATGATCATTGACCACTAATTGAAAAATTTGTATATGGTCGTCATCTTAATTGATGGCCATATACTTTTAAGAGAAAATATATGATTCGTAAAACATTATTCTGTCTGGCCACCTTTTGGTTACTGCTCTCATGCGGCCAGGAAAACGATCACGATATGGAGAAACCGGTAATCGATATGCACGGGGCGTCGGCCTCTCCTCTCGCCTG
>JAISZV010000216.1 GCA_031284475.1 Proteiniphilum sp.
GAAAAAAATCTCCGATTAGAGGTATGAGGCAAGTTTAACGAATAAATGCAACCGGAAGTAAGAAAAAACTTCCAAGTTCGAGTAATGAGGTAAATATAAAGACGCAGATTAATGTGAGAAAAAAATCTCCGATTAGAGGTATGAGGCAAGTTTAACGAATAAATGCAGCCGGAAGTAAGAAAAAACTTCCGATTGAGGTATAACTATATTTAAAAACAAGTAATTTATTAATTTAATTTTTATAACAATGAAGAAAGTGTATTTTCTAACAGTAGCAGCTATGGCCCTTACGCTGGCTTTTCAGGGCTGCTCGAACAACGATGATGTGGTAAATGGAGAAAACATCTCCATAGGAGAACCCACATCGATGCAACTAATGATTTCGGCGCCGAAGGCTCCTGCAACGTATGCACCCAGCGACCCCAACGCGAGCGAAGATGAAGTGACGATTAAAAACGTTAGAGTACTGATTTATGAGCAAACCGCTACGAGTTTCATCTTGGAGCAGGTAACCGATTATCTTCTATCGACAGACTTCGAGCCGATTCCCGAGAAAGATGCTTATCAATTGAAAGTTGGGAGTAAGATTTCTACCACTACGGGCGTAAAGAAAATCTACGTGGCGATGAACTATACCGGTGCGCTTCCCGAAGAGGGTTCGTCTATCGGGAAAATCAACGAGCAGATCGTCACCCTGGCCACGGCTAACGCGTTGTCGAACGGGACCGCCGGTTTTGCGATGTTCTCTACCGCAGCCACCGACGCCACACTGGTGACGGAAGACAATACAGATTACGCAACGGCCAACAAAAAGACCGTAACGGTAAAACGGTTAGTGGCTAAAGTTTCGGTACAGGAAAGCGAAACTCTGAGCACGAACAATAAGATATCAATCGATGGCGGTGTACTGAGCAACCTGCAATTTGCCCTGAACAACATCAACAAAACTTCCTATCTGTTGCAGAAACTCGTAGGTTCCTCCCCCAGTGTGGTACAAGATAATAACTGGGAGTCATCTATTCCCGACAATTTCTTTAAAATTGCATACGATCCGAGTTCACCGGATTACCGTCCGGTGGACGCTTATGCAGCTACCATCAATCCGGTCTATGCCCCCGAAAATACTGCGCAGATTTACGATCAGGACGGCAATAACCTGACTTACGTATCGGTTCGCGCACAGTTCGTTCCCGATTTCTTTAGTGACGAGAATGGAGAAAGCAAAGGCTCCAACATTGGCAATGCCCCCAAAACGTTCTGGACGGTAACACGTACCAACGGTCAACTGTATTACTTCGATAGGGAAAAGGAATCCGAGGATTTTGCCAAAAACTATTCCGATTCCCAAAGGAGTGACAAATACGTAAACGGCTTCTGCTACTGGCGCGGTTACCTGAACGTGAATGGTACGCCCGATCCTTTGATCAGCGGTAGCCGGGCGGGTAAATTCGACGTGTTGCGCAATGTTTATTACAAAGCTTCCATTTTGAAAATAAAGACTTTAGGTTACCCTACCGACCAGGGCAAGGTAACGGAACCCACTACCCTGCTGATAGATGTATCCATCGAACCGTGGCAACTCCACATCGATGACTGGGAATTCTGATCCGCCACATAAGGCTGTATTTCACGGAAGCGGGGCGTATCCCGCCCTGCTTCCTGTTTTTATGTAAATTCAATTATTCATTTCTATCTCGTGTCAAATCCATCAAATCCGATGAAACGTCTGCTGCTACGGTTATGCCTGTTTTTATCTCTTGCGCTGTCGCTTACGGGCTGCATCGATGATGATATTTCCAATTGTCCCGTAGGGATAAGGGTATATTTCACTTACGAAACCACCTATGCCGGTACGGATATCGATCCTTCGGCAATAGAGAGAATGAACCTTTATGTCTTTGATGCGGGCGGAATTTTACGTGCCGTAGTCCAAGACTCCGACCCTGACATATCCGCCGATTATTATATGACCGTACCCTCCCTTTCCGCCGGGAACTACCGTTTTGCGGCCTGGGGCAACCTGTACGGATGTTTTTCCACCGTCCCCGCCGTTTTTACCGTGGGGCAAACTACATTTGAAGAGGCTCGGTTGGCTTTCGCTCACACAGACGAAGCGCCGGTCATCTCCCAACCCCTTTTCTTCGCCCACCTGCCCGCCGCCAAGGTAACGACAGAGCGCGAACAGCGGTTTTACTTGCCGCTGGAACAAACCGTGAACACGGTCAACCTCACTACCGAAGGCTTGCCCGTAAACGAAAATAGCTACCGTTTGAGAATCAAGGACAATAACGGTGCTTATACATTCGACCATTCGTTCGCTTCCGACAGCGAATTTACATACACCTCCCTTTGCGATAAAGACGCCGGGGGGCAACCCAAGGCTACGCTCACCGTACTGAAACTGGGCGCAGGCCGCCATCCTGTGATAGAGCTTACCGATATGACTACCCAAACCGTCCGTTATACGGGCGACCTGGTGGAACTGCTCGACGCGCGCGGGGTTGATTACCGCACGCAGCACGTATTTGATATACACCTGAAATTCAGCACTACCTCCAACGTAGAGGTTATTATCGACGGCTGGCAGGTAACCGAAGGAGGTTTTATCCTAAAATAATGATATAAAAACGACATAAAAGCGACATGAAAAGATGAAACGGTTGAATACAGCATGCCAGACGTTGTCCGCGATAGTAGTTGCGGCGCTCCTCATGACTTCGTGTATTGCGGAAGATGAAACAGAAAGTAACGCCGGTAGTTTAACAGGCGAGGAAATTAACGTGCGGGTATCTTTACAGATGCCTTCGTCGGCGCCGAAGACCTACGCTATTACGGAGACGGACGAAAACGAAGTAAAAACAATAGACGTGCTGGCTTTCAAGCCTGACGCTACAAAAACTTCGGGTTGGGCGTTTGACTACAGCGCCGAAGGCCGGTCGATAACCGACGCTACGGGGGACAATCCCCAAAAAGAGAAGAAGCAATTTACCGTGACGCTTATCAAAAGCCCCAACCCACAAACGTTTGTTATTCTGGCCAACGCGCGCGGCGACCTGGCCGCTTTGGGGCAGATAGCCAAAGGCGCGGATAAGGATGAACTGCTGAAAAGGTTTGTACATTCCAACTCCGGGAAGTGGAACGCCAACAACGAGAAGGCGGACAACGATATTTCCAAAACCTTCGACGCTTTCCCTATGTGGGGCGAAGCGGCGGAGACGTTGACCGACGCCGTTACGCAGATCACAGGCATTAAAATGGTTCGCGCCATCGCCCGCGTGGATGTGGTGTTGGGCGACGAGGTGATTAAAGCCGATAAATTCAAATTAAACGAAATCTACGTTTATAACAGCAAAACGGCAGGGCGCGTGATTCCCGATCCGGACAATATGTACGCGGGCAAAGCCATTGCCGCCACAGAGCCTACGGGCAGCATCAACAACGCTACCCCGCTCCAATATACTGTGCCCGTTGCGATGAACACCGCTTTCGAGCGCACGATGTACCTGTTTGAAGCCAAGGGAAAAGCGGAAAATAAATCATCCGAAGCCACCTGCTTGGTAATAGGGGGAACGTATGACACAGATGCCGATCCAACTTATTACCGCATCGACTTCCTGAAAAAAGAAACTACGGACAGTTATTACCGCGACGTTCTGCGCAACCACCACTACCGGGTGAATATCACCAAAGTGTCGGGGAGCGGTTACGACACAAAAGAGGACGCTTTCAACTCCAAGTCGTTTAATATGGTCGCCGATGTGGTGGAATGGGACGACGGGGAGATGGGCGAAATAACATTCGACGGGCAGTATTACCTGAGCGTAAACAAAGGGGAATTTAACTTCTCCCGCGACGAGAAGAATGGGAATAACGGCGATAATGTTTTGCAGGTCAAGACCGATTATCCGAAAGGATGGACTGTGAAAAGCATCACGGATAAGACTACGGGAAATCCGGTAACATGGTTGCGTATAGACGAGGGCTCCAAGTCAGGCCCGGCCAACGTGAAGGCCGACATTATACTGAAACCGGAAGAGAACAACGACGGCGTTGAACGTTCGGCTAAAATCATCATCGAGGCCGGCCGTTTGCGTTATACCGTTATTGTCAATCAAAGCCTGCTGTATGGTATCGACTTATCGATCATTGACGAAGCTACAGGCGAACCTATTACCGAGTTGCTGTTTACTTCTTCACCCAGTGACGCTACGAAGCCGGATCCTAAAAAATTTATCGTAAAATGGATTCCGAAAACAGCCGGTTTGAGCGTTACTTACAACAGCAACCCCGTTTCCGGAACTTCCGCATTTCTGGCAAATTATACATCACCCTCATTCGTAGACATCCCTGCCGGGAACAACGGTACCTTTACTTATACGGTAAGCCCTTTACTCATTGCGAATACTGAACTGAATTATCCGTTTGTTGAAAAGGTTGCACGGGTTGACTTTATGGTGAGCAATGGCGTTGAGTACGGAATAAAAAGCCTGTTCCTGCGGCATATCAACTATGCAATTACTACCAATGTGAAGGAATATTACATACTCGACGGCAGTTCTTACTCTTTCTTCATTAAGAGTAATACGCGTTGGGCGGTGAAAAGCGTTACGGACAATGATGGAATTTTGGATCAATCGAGCGTTCCCTTGACCACTCAAACCGGCGGATATGATATATCTAACGGTGATGAGTTCAACTTCAAACTCAAATCCCTTAACAACAATATGAACGGAAAAACCGCTACGATTACTTTCTACGATCCTACCGGCCGTATGAAGGGTACAATTGACGTTATTATCAAAGGCGCTACCTGCGGAGAAAATGGAGTCGTGGTGAAACAAACAATCGGTGACAACGAATATGACACCTACCTGTACGGCACCGGCGCCAACGCCAAATGCTGGATGGTGCAGAATTCAAAGGAAGGAACCGGTTCCGGTAAGGCTTACGGATGGGATTGGAATGGTAAGAATATTGGATCTTTAAGTCCAACTACCGATACGAGAGGGAATCTAAACGGCTATTATTACACCTGGCCTCAAGCAGTTGAATCTGCCTGTCCTTCCGGTTGGCATTTGCCTTCCGAGGCAGAGTTTGATGTACTTAAAGCGGATATAAATGCTAATTATGCCACTTACGGACTGTGGTGGGTAGGTGGGTCCGGCACTACCAACAATGCTTTCGCGGGCAAGTACATGATCAATAGCACGACCTGGAGCGAATGGAACGTGATGGGCTTCTGGTGGTTATCGGCAGATAATACAAAAAAGGAAGATAAGTGGTATTTCACCGGCCATAAGGGTAGTACTTCTATACCTACGCCTAACCCGCTCGTTGATAAAAATGCTGAAAAGAAATCCGACTGGTTCAGTGTCCGTTGCGTCAAGAATTAAGATTTTGTCCCTTCGTTCCTTTTAAAAATAAAAGCGAAGCGTTGCGAAAAATAAGGAAGCGGGAAAACCGCCGTACAGAGCAAAGAAAGGTATAAAAGAATGAGTAAAAGGATAAAAAATAATAACCGGAAACGGAAAGCGGTTGCCCTTATGGGAGTGCTGCCGGCATGCCTTTTGGTTATCCTCATGGCCTCATGCTCCGGCAAACCGGCGCTTTCCCAAGCCGATGCTTATATACTCCCTTATTACATAGGGCTGAAAGAGGCAAAAAACAGCCTCCTGATAAGTGAAACGCAAACATTTATAAGGGATTCGCTTGATATGGCCATACTGTACGAATCCTCCCTGTGGAGCGAATGCCTTTCGGGATGGCTCTCCTCCTATCCGGCAGCGGAGAGTAAGGCAAAAGCGTCGGAGGCGTTGATTAACCGGGCGGCGTCTCAGTCGCCCGCAGTACTCAAATCCCTCGTCCGCGAACTCTGCCTGATACTGAAAAACAGCGGAGACACGCAAACCGCTACCGCAATAGCGGCTTATCCCTACGGTATCGACGCAAACGAAAGGCCTGATATTGCCGCACGCTTGCTCACCTCCACCCTGCTGCCGGGAACAAAAGCCCCGGCTATAGGCAGGCCGGCGCAGAGTGGGGAGAAGCATACGGCAACAATCCTGCTGTTCTACGATAGCCGTTGCCGTTCCTGTCAGGGTATTATTGATGAGATAACCGGTAAATACCCTGCGTTGCGGGAACTCGGCGTGCGGGTGATTTCCTTCTCCACCGATACCGACGAACAGATATTTACCGAATATAGCAGCCGTTTCCCGTGGCCGGACAAATTGTGCGATTACCGGGGTTTTTATGGCCCGGATATAGAAAATTACGGGGTGGCCGCTACGCCAACCCTTTTCCTGATAGACCGGGAAGGAATTGTTACGGGCCAATACGACGCGCCGGATGATATATGGAACGTAATTTTTGAAAAATAATTAGTACGGAGTCCGATTTCCAAACGGCTGCACAGAAAGAAAATATTCTTGCGTAGGAAAATAAATTTCCCGCGCAAGAAAAAGAAAATAAGAGCGCAAGAAAGAATGGCAACGCAGTCATTTTTATCCGCTTGCTTAAACGGGAAAAATGCCCGGTTATACCTTTATAAATTTTACTGTTTCAAATATTTCTTTTAATTTCTTGCTGAGGGTGTATCACAATGTGATTTCACCCTCTTTTTATTTGTACTCCTATCGGAAAACAATTCCAAATATTCAATTCTCAAAGCCTGTGAATTTTTAATGAGGTAATGAGGTTAATGAGGTAATGAAGGGGAACAATACCCCCTCTCTCTCTACTGAGGTTGTTTTGTTGTTAAAATGAGGTGTAAATGAGGTTTTTATAATTTATAATTTATAATTCATAATTCATAATTCATGCATCACATCATACATCATTACATCATTACATCATTACATTGGCACATCATTTCATTAGCCATTAGTTCCATTAGCCCCAGTAACCCATTTTTCACATTATTCACATGGGCACATTAGTCACATTAGTTACCTCTTTCCCTGTAAAAAACTTTTTCATCTGCACGCGCTTGGAAACAGTAAGATTTTCATGTTCTTTTGTATTGATTTAAACAGT
>JAISZV010000343.1 GCA_031284475.1 Proteiniphilum sp.
TTAAATCATCATCGTTTTATCGTTTCACATCCGGTTCATTATTCCCAAACCATTAGTCACATTAGTCACATTGGCATATTGGCACATTAGTCATATTATTTCCCGATAAATTCCTTGTATTCTGCCGCCGACATTAAATCCGACAGTTCCTCTGCATTCCGAACCGCTATTTTGATGATCCATCCGTCGCCGAACGGGTCGCTGTTCACTAACTCCGGAGCGTCTTCGAGTTTGGCATTCACTTCCAGTACTTCGCCTCCGACAGGCATCATCAGGTCGGAAACGGTCTTCACGGCTTCAATACTTCCGAAAACTTCTTCCAAATCCAACGTTTCACCTTTTGTCGTTACATCGACATAAACAATTTCACCTAATTCACTTTGCGCAAAATCGGTAATTCCAACGAATACTTCATCGCCTTCTACTCTTACCCATTCATGGTCGGAAGAGTACTTTACATTTTCAGGAAAATTCATAATGATTATAATTTTAAAAAATATTTTATGCGGTAAATATACAATTTAATTTTCTTATGCCAAAACAACCCTTCCCCTCATGAGCGCGCTCCTATCCATACGAAAACGAAAGAGAACAAAAATCCCAATAAAAAACCGGCAATCACCTGGGCCAGAGTGTGCCGTTTGAGGATAAGCCTTGACGTACTTACCAGTCCCGCGATAATAAACAATCCCATAAACATGAAATAAGGATTGGAATGCTCTACGAAATAGCTTACCGACATGGCGCCCCCGATAAGCCCGCCAATACCGAACATGTGCGCGCTGATTTTCCATTTCAGCGTGATGAGAGTAGCAACGATCATGATTGCGACCGAAGAGAGCATGATCATAGAAAACCATATAGGCATCTTCATCCTGTAATAGAACCAGATCATTACAGAATAGGAAAGCAGTGTGATTATATAGGGGTAGATACGCTCGCTACGCACTTTTAACGACAGGTCGGAAATAATTCTCATCCTATATAGCATTAAAATGAGAATGGCGGGTACCGCAAACGAAAAAAAAACTACCGGAGCAATTATCAGCCAGAACCTATGCGGATACGTCACCCCAAAGTAAGTGTACACAAACAGGAGCGTCACTCCGTAAGTGGGCATGAGCAGAGGCTGAAAGATTGTGGAGATTAGGTGCGCAATAAACTTCATCCTTTTTCCAATTTTTGAATTGGCAAAGTTATATCTTTTTTCTTAATCGCGCCACAGGAATGTTTAATTGTTCGCGATATTTAGCCACGGTACGGCGGGCAATCACATATCCTTTTTCATTGAGTATCCGGGTAAGCTGATCGTCGGTGAGCGGTTTAACGGGATTCTCCGTGCCGATACTTTCTTTAAGAATCAATTTTACTTCTCTCGAAGAAATATCTTCTCCGCTGTTGGTCTGCATGGCTTCCGAGAAGAAAAATTTAAGCGGGTAGATATCGGTATTGGTTTGTACATATTTACTATTGCTCACACGGGAAACCGTAGAGATATCGAACCCGGTTCTTTCGGCCACATCTTTCAGTATCATCGGTTTAAGCAGGGTTTCATCTTCCGTAAGAAAAAAGTCGTACTGTATGCTTACAATAGCCTCCATGGTGCGTTGAAGCGTATTCTGGCGCTGTTTTACCGCATCGATAAACCATTTGGCAGAGTCCACTTTCTGTTTCATGAAGAGGATGGCCTGCTTGTCGTCGTTCGACATGCTCTCCCTGTTTTCGTTGTATCCCTTAAGCATTTCCGAGAAAGAGCGGTTCACCTGTAGGCTGGGGACATTGCTATTATTGAGTTGGATGGATACCTCTCCGTTATAGGAGTCCACAATGAAATCGGGGGTGATATTGTTCATCGCGGTTTGCATCGTACCGCCCAGCGCATTGCCCGGTTTGGGATTCAAAGAGGTAATTTCGCGGATGGCTTCACGTAATTCATCCTGCGTGATATTCATCTGCCGGATGATCTTGTCGTAATGCTTCCGGGAAAATTCTTCAAAATAACCTGAAAGTATCTCTCCGGCATGTTTCACTGCCGGCGTGGATTCATACCGTTCCAATTGGAGCAGGAGGCACTCCCTCAGGTTGCGCGCTCCTACGCCCGCCGGTTCCAGATCCTGGATTTCGTACAGGATATCTTCCATTTGCAACGGAGAGACCTCTATCCGTTGCTGAAACAGCAGATCGTCGCAGATCGATTGCAGGTCGCGTTGCAGGTACCCGTTCTCATCGAGGTTACCGATGATGTATTCTGCGATCAGTTGCCTGCGATCGTCCAGATTTAATAACCCGATCTGTTCATGAAGCGAGTCGCTGAGCGATTTGTCAT
Organism: Proteiniphilum sp.; assembly: GCA_031284475.1. Taxonomy (GTDB): domain Bacteria; phylum Bacteroidota; class Bacteroidia; order Bacteroidales; family Dysgonomonadaceae; genus Proteiniphilum. Next base: position 2,327 of record JAISZV010000343.1, read on the forward strand.
CGTAATAGCTGATCTCTACAATGTTTGTTTCGCTTTTCCGGTTGCTTCCGTTCAGGCGATAGTCCGGTATGTCGTCTTCCGAGGCATAGTCGCCTAAAATAATATCCTCCGGGGATATAATATCTTCCTGGGCGTCGCTGTTCTCTTCCTCCTCCCCGGCAGGGCCGGAATCCGAAACTTCCAGGGCGGGATTATCTTCTAATTCCTGTTTGATGCGGTCTTCCACCTCCACCGAATTAAGTTCTACCAACTTTATCACCTGCATTTGCAGAGGTGAAAGACGCTGTGTTTGTTTTAGTTCTTGTTGTTGTTTCAGAGCCATAAACGCAGTTGCATGTAATTGAACGTTTTCTTTACGCTAAATTGAAATAGTAGGATAAATTCAAATAACCGAAAGCAAAGATAATGATTTCTATTTATATAAAACAATTGCGTTAATATTAGGTTCGTAAATATTGCATCATGCATTATGTGCATTAAATAATCTATAGAATGTGAAAAATTAAAACTTTTTACTACCTTTGAAATATCTAATTTTAGTAAAATAATCAGTATAAACGGAGATCACGATGATATTCAAGTTTTTAATCCTGTCCGATGAAGTAGATAACTTCAAAAGAGAAATTAAAATTGATGCGGACGCCACGTTCCAGGATCTTTACAATGCCATTATAAAGGCTACCGGATTCAGTGATAAAGAAATGGCGTCGTTCTTCCTTTGTGACGATAAATGGCGCAAGAAACAGGAGATTACCCTGGTGGAGATGGATACCTATTCCGATGAGGACTCTTATATAATGGAAGAGTGTATCTTAAGCGATTATCTGGAAGATGAAAAACAAAAACTGATGTTTGTGTTCGATTATTTTAATGAACGCGCATTGTTTATTGAGTTGTCGGAGCTTATTCCCGGCAAGAGCTTGAAATCCCCGGCCTGTACCCTTTCGGAAGGGGAAGCGCCTGAGCAGATTGCGAATATTGAAGATCTGAAAACAGACACTGTTTCACTGGACATGGGTGAAAGTTTTTATGGGGACGAAAGTTTTGAACCGGATGAGTTGGACAGAGAAGGGTTTGAAGGATTGGACGACGTTCCGGTAGAGCCGGACAATAATGATTTATACTAATACCCTCCTCGTACTGCTTGGCCCAACCGGCGTAGGAAAAACCGAGTGGAGCCTGCGTATAGCCGAGGTGTTGAGATGCCCCGTTTTATCGGCCGATTCGCGCCAGATATACCGGGGAATGACCATCGGTACGGCAGCACCCTCCTCAGCGCAATTGCAACGCATACCACATCACTTTGTGGGGATACTTTCCCCGGAAGATTATTATAGCGCCAGCGAATATGAACGGGATGCGCTCTCGCTGCTCCGGGAATTACACAAGCAGTATCCTGTGGCGGTGATGACGGGAGGATCTATGATGTATATCGACGCCGTGTGTAAAGGAATTGACGATATTCCCACCATTGACGAAACGCTTCGCAGGGAGTTGCAGGAACTTTACCGGAAAGAGGGGCTCGATCCCATACGACAACAGTTGAAGATACTTGATCCTGTTTTTTACAACAAGGTGGATTTGAAAAATACCAAGCGGGTGATCCATGCATTGGAGGTATGCCTTATGGCCGGAAAGCCTTACTCATCGCTTCGCACCGATCCCAGGAAAGAACGGCCGTTCAGGATTGTAAAAATCGGTTTTACCCGCGATCGTGAGGATTTATACAACCGTATCAACCGGCGGGTAGACCAAATGATCGGCGAGGGATTGACGGAAGAGGCAAAGGGTTTCTATCCGCAGCGCCACCTTAATTCACTCAATACGGTAGGGTATAAAGAACTTTTCGACTATTTCGATGGAAAATGCACCCGTGAGTTTGCCATAGAGAAAATAAAACAGCACACCCGTAACTATGCCCGGAAGCAGTTCGCATGGTTCAAAAGAGATAAAGAAACGGTCTGGATAAACCTGTCCGATCAGAATGAAGATGTAATGGAAAAAGTGCAAACGCTGTTAAATCAATATTATTAATTTTCTCCCAAAGCAACCGCACCAAAATTTTCCCGCAATTTCTTTGAATAACTCATGTTACGCAAAGAGGGGAAAAAATATTGTGCCGAAAGTTGTTCGTTGACCGGAAACCGGCCCTGTGTCGGAACTCTCCCGCAGGCTTACGGATTACTTGCGGCCCGTCCCGTCAGGGACGGAATAATGGTAGAAAAAGGGGAACATACAATCAACCCCACCTGTGCCGGAGGTACGGAATATGGGTGAAAAAACAATATTTCGTCCCTAACGGGCCGGACGGTTTCCTTTCCTTTTGTTTTTTATGTTTTTATTTTTTGTCTTTGCAAAATTATATATTTTCTTTTTCAAAATGCAAATCTAAGGTAACGGGGCGAGGGTATTGCTTTGTGCTTTGGTTTTCTGCCAATATATTGTCCCTACGGGACAATCAAAAACCTCATTTTCACCTTATTCAAAAAAAACCTCAGTAGAGAGAGAGCCGGATGGAATACACATATATAACCTCATTACCTCATTAAGCTTTCGGCAAACTGTTCGATAATTCTTCGCCATCGTAACGATGAATTTTTAATGAGGTAATGAGGTTAATGAAGGAGGAACAATACCTACTGAGGTTGTTTTGTTATTAAAATGAGGTGTAAATGAGGTTTTTATAATTCATACATCATACATCACACGTCACACCTCATAATTCACAATTCATAAATCCCAAATCCACATGACACATGACACCCACATCCTACATCCCAAATCTTACATCCTACATCCCAAATCTTACATCCCACATCCCAAATCCCAAATCCCACATCCCTGAGGTTGTGTTGTTGTTAAAATAGGGTGACAATAAGGTTTGGAGAACCAAAACTCAGGTTCGTACAAAAGGTTATGAAAAATTTTGGTGCGGTTGCCCGCAATTTTTCCGGGAGATATTGGTTTATTTGGAAAATTGTGCTACTTTTGCATTCGCTTTTCGATAAAAATAATGATATTCTTCCTTAGCTCAGTTGGTTAGAGCATCTGACTGTTAATCAGAGGGTCCTTGGTTCAAGTCCAAGAGGGAGA
>JAISZV010000313.1 GCA_031284475.1 Proteiniphilum sp.
TTACCACCCCGATTTGACGGAGCATATCGAAAGTGATGACGTCTTTTTTGCCGAACCAGCGCCAAGTTTTTTCCATAAATTGTATTCCTTTTTTTTAATCTCTTTGGGTTTAATTCCCCGCCGCTTGCGGCGAAAAATAAAAATTATTCCTTGAAGATACCCCGTCCGCTTGCGGCGGGGTAGTTCATTAGTTATTTTGATGGTAACCAGATATATATGTGGTAATTTAAGGATTGACTATTTACGCCATACTGAAATACAAAAAGCTATAACCGCTTGGTTAAAAAAGTATTACAAGCGGGCGGAAACCGTATATACGTTTTCTCAAAACAACGCTTGCGCTTTCCGAAAAGCGTACACGTTTTTATCCCGATTATCAGGTTTCACCCGCATAATCCGTAACATTCCGGGCGGTTTATCCGGGAAGCGGTTTTTCGGAATCCCTGTTTTTCAGGTTAAGGCTTAATCCTGTTTTTTTGCAGCCGTTATTTTGCGCTTTTCCGTAAATCCGGTCAACGCGCCGCCCTGATCCCCGGTATAGGCGAATAGCCCGGCAGCATCGCCCATATCAAAGCAGCCGCCTTTTGAAACGGCGTTTACGCGCTTTTTACGAATGCGGCGGGCTTTTTATCCGATTCTTATTTCTTCTTCCGGTTTTGGAAATATAAAATATCCTACCGCTTTTTTACGGAATTGCCCGGGCGGACCTTCAATACTTTTGAGCCGTCGCCAAATATCCGTCCCAATTTGAATATGATTGTAATGATTTCCCTTTTTGCAGAAACAACTGTTCTTTGGTCAATTTTTGCCGTCGTCTTTTATTTCCACAAAATCGGCGTCCCTGATTTCGCTCGATTTAAAGTTCTTTTTCCGGTATTCAATGATGCGATCCTGTTGGCTCTCCGGCTGTTTGGGCTGCTGCGCCCGTTTGCGTTGGTAGCCTGATGTTTGCTTTTCCCGCTTTCCCGTTAGAAAAGCCGCAAATGACTTCAACAGAAAGTAAACGGCCATAAAGCCCAGCAGAAATTTAAAGAGGAGTCCCATATATATAAATGTGCTATTTTGATTCGGGAATAAAGATACAAAGATTCAAGCAATGCCGGTTAATCCCTTTGAATTATTTAACGGAAAGGAGAATATAGGCTACAATTCCCCATGCTACTCCGCCAACTCCCAGCAACGCCACGAGCAGGATCATCAGGAAGGCCAGGATAATGGGCCTTTCATTCCCTTTGAATGCTATTTTTTTGATCTTTAGCGAGAACATCGGCATTTCGGAAACCATTAATAACGCCGCCGAAACGATGAGCGCAAGCGTGAGGTAAGAAAATAAAACGGCGTATGGCGATGACGATAACGCCTTTTCCATTCCGTAGCAATAGCTTACCCAAAACAATCCGTTGGCGGGAGCGGGCAACCCCCGGAACGTTGTTGCTTGCCGTTCGTCGATATTGAATTTGGCCAGCCGGTAAGCGGTGAAAACAGGAATAATAAATGCCGCGTAGTTGATCAGAACCCTGAAGTGTTCTTCCTGAAACGGGGGAAAGAGGGCGTAATTGCGTAGCAGGATAAAAACCGCCGAAGCGGGCGCTACGCCGAAGCTGACCACGTCGGCCAGGGAATCCAACTCTTTACCCAGGGGAGAGTAGGCTTTCAGCGCCCGCGCCGCCGTCCCGTCTAAGAAATCGAACGCCGCCGCCGCCGCCACCCATAACGCTACCGCGTAAAAGTTGTGCTGAAAAGCCATAGAAACGGCTATACACCCCGAAAAGAGGTTCGCTAAAGTGAGTATATTGGGTATCTGTTTTCGCATAGGACGTTATGTTGAGCGTTTGGTAAGCCTTGCCAGAAATGTGACGTTGGAACGTACTTCATCTCCCGGTTCAACAAATACCTCGCAGTCGGGCGGGAGAAAAATATCTATCCTTGAGCCCAGCTTGATGAATCCGAGCGGGGCTCCTATATGTACCTCCTCGTCCTCTCTTACATAGGTGATGATTCTTCGCGCTACCGCTCCGGCAATCTGCTTTGTGAGTATTACGCCGTGGTCGGGCGTTTTTATCAGTATGTTCGTGTGTTCGTTTTCATGACTCGACTTAGGCAGGTAGGCGGCATGAAAATTTCCATCAACATGTGACAAATGCGTGATCTTGCCTGTGACCGGTATCCAGTTTGAATGGGCGTTAAAGAACGACATGAAAACGGATATCTGAATGCGTTGGTCGTGGAAAAATTCTTTTTCTAATACCTTCTCAACGGCTACCACCCGGCCGTCGGTAGGGGCGTTCACCAGTCCGTGCAGGTCGCCTTTATAAGAACGCTCCGGCCTTTTGTAAAAGTTGAGCGCCATGCCATACAACAAAAGTGATAACGTTGCCAAAATAAAGGCGAAAACCGTATTGGGAAACAAAATAAAGAAAATTAAATTGACCAGGACAAGCACAATGCCTGTTCTTATCAATGCTAATTTACCTTCTTTATGTATTCGCAATTTCATTTTATGAATTATAAATTATTAGTGGTTAGTGATTAATTATGAATTGTCTGAATCACATCATCACACCATTACATCATTACATTATTCACATTGGCACATTAGTATTATTCACATTGGCACATCATCATCACATCATTACATTAAAATGGCGCCGCTGGTATGTCGAGTCGATAGGATTGCTTTGCACCGGTGGGCGGAGGCGATATAGTTGCGGTTTCAAATAAGGAACGATAGCAGGCGCCACCGCTTCCACCCGCTTGAAGAAGAAAGACTCCTCCTTCATCTTTTTATTGAATACCCGTTCGTTATTGTCGAGCATCAACCCCAGATTGAGGATGACACTCAGAAATACCATCATGGCTCCTGCCGCAATTACGGCGCCCAGCAGGCGGTTGAAGAAACTGAGGAAAACCACATCGATAAACCGTTGTAGTATACGGCCTATCAGCGAGAGAACAACCGCAATGGCCGCAAAAGCGAGGATAAAAGACAATACCCTTGCCACTTCCGGCGAGAGGTCGACGAACCTGCTTATTTCGGGCAGAATGATTTTGGCCAGCCTTCCCCCGAAGATCGTAGCCAGTATGATGGTAGCCAATCCCACAAGCTGCATAATCAACCCTTTGCGGTATCCGTTGATAAAAACGATAAGCAGCAGTAAGCCAACAGTCAGGTCGAACCAATTCATAATTTCTGTTCAATATCGGTTTGCAGAGCGTCAACCCGTTCGTTAAGGAAGATAGAGGCCTGTTGCCCGAATCTTTCCGGCGAATCGGTGGTAAAATAGCGTACGCTCCCTTCTTTCGTGCATCTCCCGTCCATTTCTGAACGCCTTTGCAGGTAATCCCTGAGCCTTTCGGCCACATATCTCCCTTGGGAAATTACATTCGCCTCTTTCGGCAGGTAGCGGGTTATCTTATGCATGAGTAGCGGATAATGCGTGCACCCCAGGATAATCGTATCAATGAGAGGATCTTTTTTGAAAAGCCTTTCCAGATGTTGTTTTACAAAATAATCGGACCCCGGTTTATCGTACTCCCTGTTTTCTACAAGAGGCACCCACATGGCGCACGCTTCTCCCGTTACGGTTATATGAGGGTATAACTTGCCTACTTCCAACTCATAGGATCCCGACCGGATGGTTCCTTCCGTCCCCAAAACGCCTATATGTCCGCTTTCCGAAAGCGCAGCCACCGACTCTACGGTAGGGCGGATTACGCCCAATACCCTTCTGTGGGGGTCAAGTTCCGGAAGATTGACCTGCTGTATGGTTCGCAACGCCTTTGCCGAAGCTGTATTACATGCCAGGATTACAAGATGGCACCCCTGCCCGAAGAACCATTTCACGGCTTGGAGCGTGAATTGGTAAACCCGTTCATAGGAACGGTTTCCATACGGCGCGCGGGCGTTGTCGCCCAGGTATATATAATCATACTCCGGCAAGAGCGCCCTTATTTCGGAGAGTACCGTAAGCCCTCCGTATCCGGAATCGAAGATACCGATAGGCCCTGCGTCCCTGCTTTTCCGGTCAATTTGTGCCTCCATGCCTTTGAGGATGGTTTAGCGTCCGCCCAATTTCGATTTAACGTAAGGGCCTGCATTCACCGCGTCGGGAGATATAAACGCAATACCCGGATTGGCCAGGTCGTAAATCACCGTGTACCTATGCTCTATTCCGACGGCGTAAATGGCGTTGTTTATTTTCTGTTTCAGGGGTTCCAATAATACTTTCTCCTGATTTTCAATATCTTTTTGCGCCAGTTCCATAAATTGCCCTATCCTGTTTTCGAGTTCGGTAAGCTCCTGCATCCTACGCAGTTTGATATTCTCCGAAAGAGAGGCCTGGTAAGAGATATAGTCGGAATACTTTTTGTTGTATTCGTTCTGCATCAATTCAAGCTCCTTTTTGTAATTCTCACTTAAAGTAAGCAGTTGCTGTGTAGCCTGCGCTTTTTCAGGCATTTGATCCAGTAGTTCTGCGGTATTAACGTAAGCGACGGAAACTTGCGGCAACACTTGCGAAAAAGCCGTTCCACCGGCCAATGAAATAAGCAGGGCAAGCGTGAAAAAACCTTTTTTTGTCATAGTCAACTATTTTATAAAGTGAATGTAAGGTAATTGTAACCTTGGTTGCTATTGTAATTTCTTTTCCTTTCTCCTGCGTGTTGTAGCCGCATCCGCTGTATAAAGAGCAGATGCGGCCGCTCTCAGGGTAGGAATTAAAATTACAATGTCAACTGGTTACGATAAATAAAAGCCCCTGCGGATTTCTTCGTTCTTTGACGGCGATAATC
>JAISZV010000322.1 GCA_031284475.1 Proteiniphilum sp.
GTACGAACTTTTGGACAAGGCTTTTGAAAATATGCAAGCCCTGCTCAGGAATCATAAAATAACGGAGTCCAATCTATTACACAGCAAAGGTATTGAAAGCAGCATCAACGAAAGGCGAAATCTCCTGAAGCGTGAGAATCTGGAGAATCTGAACAAAAACCTTTACTCATATCAAAACGGCGTATTTTATATGGATATAATCTCGGAATGTGAACGAATGGGGGATTATATCATGAATGTAATTGAATCGTTAGAGGTGAAGCACACTTAAGTAAGGAGATGAACAACTGGAAAAAAAGACCGGACATCGTTTATTCCACCAACCCCGATTACCACTACAATGACGAGGAAAATACGGAAGAAGAAACAAGTCCGAAGGAAAAGCAACTGCTTCGCATCAGCTTAGACAAACGTAACCGCAAGGGAAAAGCGGTAACGCTTGTCACCGGGTTCGCAGGAAGTGACAACGATCTACAGGAGCTTGGCCGGATGCTGAAGACAAAATGCGGCGTGGGCGGATCGGTCAAAGAGGGTGAGATCATCATTCAGGGCGATCACCGCGAAAAGGCGCTGGGAATTTTACAAAAGGAAGGATATACCAAATCGCGTATCATCTGAGGATGGAACCTGAAAGACAACTCCTCCACGTAATCAAAGCATCCGCCGGATCGGGAAAGACTCACCGCCTGACAGGCGAATACCTTCGGTTGCTTTTTTCGGCGCCGGACAACCACCGGCACATTCTGGCCGTAACCTTTACCAACAAGGCGACCGACGAAATGAAGTCGCGCATCGTGGATGAGTTATACAGGCTGGCGTCGGGAGCAGACTCCGCATATCTGGCGGCGCTGACGAAAGATTTCTCCATGCAGCAGGAGGATGTCCGCAAAAAAGCAAAAACCGTTTTAGAAACTATTCTGCACGATTATTCGGCATTTTCCGTCAGTACCATCGACCGTTTTTTTCAGCAAACCATGCGCACCTTTGCCCGCGAGAGCGGATTGGCAGGCGGGTACAATATCGAACCGGACGAAACCTCACTACTGACTGAAACCATCGACCTGATGCTTTCCGAATTGGATAAACCGGAAAACAAAACCCTGTCGGAATGGCTTCTCAGGTTCATGCAACACAATATAGAGGAAGGTAAAAGTTGGAAGATCGACCGGCAGGTGCTGGATCTGGCGAAACAGTTGTTCAACGAAACATATAAATCGTTCACTGACGAAGAACAGTCGGCCATCCGGAATAAAGAGCAACTCGACGCCTATAAACAAACGCTTATCCGCATCGTGCAGCGTTACGAGAACGAGGTGAGGTCGGTAGGTGTAAAGGCGTTGAGCGTCATGCGGCAGCATGGATTGTCGTACGACGACTTTAAACATAAAAGAAATTCCGGCTTCCTGTTATTCTCCAAGCTGGCCGGCGGGAGCGTGGAAAAACCCTCCGCCCGCCTTATCGCACTGGCCGATAATATCGACCTGTGGTATAGCGATAAGGAGAACGAGATACCTATCCGGTCGGCCTACGCCGGCGGACTCAACGATTGTGTGAAGCAAATTATCCGGCTTTCCGCTAATGACCGGGAATACCAAACGGCAAAGCATCTGCTCCGCAATTTCTATACCCTGGGCATCCTCAACGACGTTAAGCAACGTCTGCGCAAACTGCAACAGGAAAACAACACCCTCTTTCTTTCCGACACAACAGAACTGCTGAACGACATCATTGCCGGCGCCGACGCCCCTTTTATTTATGAAAAAACAGGCACACGCATCCACCATTATATGATAGACGAGTTCCAGGATACCTCGCGTATGCAATGGGAAAATTTCCGGCCATTGATCGGCGAAAGCCTCGCCTCCGGCAATCTTAACCTGATCGTAGGCGATGTGAAGCAGAGTATCTACCGTTTTCGCAACTCCGACTGGCGGCTGCTTAAAGAGCAGGTGAAAGAGGATTTTCAGGCCGGTAATATCCGGGAACACGTGCTGGACGTCAACTGGCGAAGCGACGCCCACATAGTGCAATTCAACAATGCTTTTTTTACGAAGGCGGCCGTCAACCTGCAAAATGATTTTAATGCATCGACGGAAGATACGGAAGATACGCAGCATACATATAATAACCGCGGCCGTGACGCACAAATCGTAAACGCTTACGCTGACCTGTACCAGCAGGTTCCCCCCAAAAAAGAGGACAGCGGCGGACAGGTAAGAATCACTTTTCTGAAAGACGACAAGGAGACGGACTGGAAAGCGGATGTGCTGGAACAACTGCCGCACGAAATAGAAGCGTTACAAGATCAGGGATTCGCATTGAAAGACATCGCCATAGTGGTGCGATGGAACCACGAAGCGGTGCTGGTAGCCGAAACGCTGCTGGCGTACAGGGAACAGCATCCGGCAACGCCCTATCGCTACGACATTATCTCCAATGAAGCGCTCCTGATCGGCAGCGCACAAAGCATCAAAGCGATCATTGCGCTGATGCGCCACTTCAGGAATCCGAAAGACGACACGCGCCGGATGATGGCGATCTACGAATTTTACAGGTTTCAACGCCGTTCCTCCCCTGATGAGGCATTGCGGATCTACCGGGAAGAAACGCATGGCGATTTCCCGGATGAGATCAAAGGCCGTCTCAGAGAAATGGCGTCTATGCCTTTCTACGAAATGACCGAACATTTTTTCACGTTCACAGCCGGCGCCTTGAACGCCAAAGAGAATGTCTATGTACAAGCCTTTCTGGATATAATCCTTAAATTCAAGGAAAACGCCACGGCAGACTTGAACGATTTTCTCGACTGGTGGGACGAGACCGGTCATAAAAAAGCGCTTTTTTCGTCGGATGACCAGGACGCTATCCGGCTGATCACCATCCACAAATCGAAAGGCCTGGGATTCGGAACCGTGATCATGCCATTCCTAAACTGGGGGATGGATCACAATACGCACCATAACGACATTATCTGGTGCAAACCCGGTTCGGCGCCGTTCAACGCCATAGGCGTAGCTCCGCTAAGATACGGTAAGGGACTCGAAGATACCATTTTCAGGGAGAGCTACATAGAAGAAAAACGGTTTACCTTTATCGACAACCTGAACCTGCTCTACGTGGCATTTACCCGCCCGAAACACCGGCTGATCGCTTTTGCTCCCATCCCCAAAAAACCGGAAACCATATCCGACATAGCCGCCCTCTTGTGGAGGAGTATCACCTCCCTACCCGCTTCGGAACCCGTCATTTCCTCCTCTTCCGGCTCCGGCAGAAGCTATATTCCGTTGAACGAATATTTCAGCGAAGGAGATACGGAATCTGTTTTTGAATACGGCAACCCGCAGGCCATACGAAAACCGGAAGAAATACCGGTTGCGAACAGCTATAAGACAGGGAAATGGCAATCGTTTCCTTTTGGCGACCGGCTGAAACTGCGGTTCAACTCTACCGGTTACTTCAGCAGCGACGGCAGCCGCGACTACGGACGGATGATGCACGATATTGTAAGCAATGTAAATACCCTAGCGGATATTCCGCAGGCGGTAGAACAAAAGATCTCCGCAGGAGAACTGGGAGAGGAAGAGAGGGACGGCACAATCCGCCGGCTGACCGGCATATTATCGTTGCCGGACGTCTCGGACTGGTATTCCGGCAAATACACCGTACTGAACGAAATGCTGTTATTGCACCCCTCCGCAGGTTTCAGCCGTCCCGACCGGGTAATGCTCGGCCCCAACGAAGTGATTGTAGTCGATTATAAATTCGGGGAGTTGGAAGGAGAGAAATACGTCCGCCAGGTGCGGCAATATATGAAGTCCATTGAAGAAATGGGCTACCCAAAAGTAGAAGGGTTTCTGTTTTATGTAAATTTGAAGAAAATCGTACAAGTATATTAAACATTATGTAGCGCCGGCATGCGGTATTGGATTGGTAATATCCGGCGCTTACGGGTGAAGTTAAATAATTCACAAGGATAAAATAATATTTAGACACATATCGCCTCTTTTTTTATTAATTATGATACATTATATATTTTCAGTATCGTTATGCAACTTTTTCATCCATAATTGC
>JAISZV010000330.1 GCA_031284475.1 Proteiniphilum sp.
GGAAAAGCGGAGAGCTACCATGCGGTGAGATCGAGCGTAGAACCTGTTCAAATACTACGCAGCCCTGTGCAGACGGTGAGGCAGGGGGCGGGAACGGCGGCGCAAATTTCGTCGCCGCATGTTGAACCGGCGGCAATGCCACCGGCCGGCAGCCCGTTCCAGACGCTTTCGCCATTGGCCGGCCATTATGCGGTGGAACAACCGGGCCGGCGTATCGTAATTTATAACCGGGACAAAACCGAATGTATCGCCCGCATTAGCCCATCGGACGACAAAGGCGTAGCCATCCTCTCCGTTTTTTCGTGGCAAACGCATGGCGGCGACGGCAGTTTGAACCGCATCGAAGCATTTCTGATGGCCAACGGATTTAACAAATACAATTCGTGGGTGCAGAATGATGAAAAAGAGTATTTTCTTCAGCAGGGATTTACCGTGAAAGAAAGTACCGTTTCGGCCAACGGATGCGTTGTAGAGAAAACAATAGATCAATCAAATCAAAAGATATAAATATATGCTCAAAGGCGCTATCATGAACATGCTGAAACAGAAAGCCGAACTGAAAAGTTACGCAGACAGCGTGCAGTGCGACTGGAACGACGCGGCATACGACAGATTCAAGCGTTCGTACATGGATCCGATATACAACCAGATCGATACGTTTTTCAACAATACCATGAGTAGCGCCGAAAGGCTTTCAAGCGTCATCCGGGAGGTGGCAGCCCTGGTGGAACGGGTAGATAATTTATATTAAATGCATACATTATTAAAAGAAACATGACTATGAATACGAAAAACCTTTTCAGGGTATTCCCGCTCATTAGCTTTTTCATCGCTTTGCTGGCGATGATCCATTTTTTTCCGCAATCGGTGGGCGGTATAATCGATTATCTTCATGACCCCGATATTGACGGAAGTAAAGGCTACCTTAGTTTGTATTACATCACAATACTGATAGCCATTGTTTATATTCCCGCCTGGCTCCTGCTTTTGAAAGAAGAAATAAAGCCGGCAGATCTCATCCTGAACCTGTTTGCCCTGGTTTTTTTTCCTCTTGCTATCGGCTTTTCGCAGTGGTTATGGGAAGTGTTGGGATGGATTGTCATGGGTTTCTTCCTGTTTATAGTGGCGGCCATGGCCGGACAAGACGAAGATAGCGACGGGGGAATGAACGGAGGCGTACTGGGAACACTGTTGCTGGCTTTTACCGGTTACCTCGGTTTCCGTATTTTCAGCGAATATAAAGCGTTATACGACATACTGCTTATAGGTTTTTACGGAGTGGTTCTCCTCTCAGGCGTGATGACCAAGCTGTTCGTCGTATCTAAGGAGTTTGCCTTGGAGAACGCTAAGCAAGGGTTGCGCACTTCTAAAATGGTTTTCTACTATTCGGTTCCGGTACTGCTGTTTTTGTTTTTTGCCGGCCTCTGGGTGGTTTCATCCTATATTTGACTTGCCGGCGTCAACCCTATATACAGGTTGTCAGGGGCTTCCTTATCCGGTTTTTCAGTGGGGACGCCGCCGCCTGCAATTTGTTCAGGGCTGCAAATATATGAGATTTATCTTATAGCAAGTTCTTTAATATCAAACGTAATGCGTAATTACAATAAAAAAATCGAGAGAATTTTTCACTCTAAAAACTATTGTTACCTTTGCTTAAGTTATTTGAAACAATAGCAAAACACATAATTAATATCTCAATTGAAGTTGGTCGCTAAAATTGCCCGCATATTCGCTATTATCCTTGTTAGTATTATATTGTTGAATGTAATACTTTTTATTGTTTTCAATATTCCTGCCGTGCAGAAGGGCGCAGCCAACATAGCGTTGGAAAAAATCAGACCGCTCACCGGTACGGAGATCGGCCTGGAGGGTATTCATATCCGCCTTTTCAATACCGTGGAACTCGAAGGGGTTTATGTGGAAGACCTTCAGCAGGACACATTGCTGTATGCAGGTAAGATAGCCGTACGCATACATGCCCTGGATCTTTTAAGGAACAAGGTTACGGTGCATAAGGTAGGTATTGAAAATTTTACGGCCAATGTTCATCGCGCATCGCCCGGCGATCCCTTTAATTTCCGGTTTATCATCGACGCTTTTGCCAAAGAGAAAGATACAACAAAGGTGGAGAAGGAGAAAAAGCCGTGGCGTATTACCGCCAACGAAGCGATACTGAAAAACGGGAAACTCCGGTATGACATTCTTTCGGTTCCCGAAACGCCGGGAACTTTCAATGTCAGTCATATTAATATCGAAGATTTTAATTTTAGGGGAAAAGTGGATTTTCGGAGCCTGGGAGATATGCAGGCGGAAGTGAATCATCTCAATTTCCTGGATAAAAACGCCGGCCTTGCGCTTAATAATTTGGAAGCCAGGATGAAGGGCGACGGCGCTTTACTCAGCAGCGACGGGGTGACTGTCGCTTTGAATGGATCGCGCATCAGGGTAAAAGACGCGGCTTACGACCTGGAATCAAAAGCGTTTTCCCTTACGGCGGAAAGTAACCTGGTAGATCCGCATGATATAAATATTTTTGTTTCCCGTTTTGGCCATCTTGACAAGCCGGTTTCATTTGAAGTCGATGCAGAGGGTATGTTGCCCCTGATAGAGTTGAATAACCTGGTTTTCCGGTACGGCTCCGATACCGAAATCAACGTATCGGGATCGATCTCCGATTACGGCGATATTAACAACGGAGAATTGCATGTGGATCTCCGGAATTTGTCTGTCTCCCAGGAAGACCTGCAAGCGTTAATCCGCATCGGCGCACCCAATTACACTTCCCCCGGTCAATTGGTAGCAATGGGCGGCCTCAATCTCCGAATGAAGGCTGACGGCCGTTTGAGGCAATTTCTTTATGACGGAAAGGCGATTACGGATCAAGGGGATGTAACGCTCAACGGAACCGGGCGTATCGGTAATCAATTCAAAAGCCTTGTTTTTGAAGGGCCTGTCGCGGCCAATAATATAAAAGTAGCCAATATTATTGGAGAGAATGCCGGGATAGGCAATACGACCATAGATGCGAATGTAAAATTGTCAATCCTTCAAAACCCGACGGTTACCGTGGTAGCCGGCGGGCGGATCGTATCGACCTCTTTCAGGGATTATCATTACAGCAATATTTCTTTCGACGGGGTGTACAGCGGCAATAATGTGGCGGCCGATATTCGTTCGGGTACGGAGAGGAACAAGTTCGATCTTTCCGGTGATATTACGTTTGGGGAGAAAATGACGTTTGATGTGAAGGGTGATGTGGAGCGCCTTGATTTAACGCCTTTTGTTGCGATTAAAAGTTGGAAAGATCCCTATCTGAAGATGAATATCGAAGGAAACCTGTCGGGTAGTTCGCTGGACGACCTGGCCGGGATGGTGACGGTAGACAATATTTCGCTGGGCGACAGTAATTTTTTCTATAATCCCGGCGCTATATATTTGCAGGCGTTGGCCGACGAGGGGGATGGGAAAAAAATTGAGTTCGCCTCCTCGTTTTTTGAAGGCAGTATCACCGGCGACTACTATTTTTCTACCATTGCGGCAGAGTTGATGCAGGCAATCCGCCCCCATCTTCCCTCTGTGTTTGTTGCGGCGGAAGAATCCCGGCCGGAGCGGAAAGAACAACCGGCAACGGGTAAAAATAACTTCCTGTTCACTATCCAGCTTCAAAATACGGAAGATCTTTCCTACGCCCTTTCGTTGCCGTTTTATAATGTGGAGCCGGCAACTGTTTCGGGCCGGGTGGACATGAGGGCCGGCGAATCGCTGCAAATCGACGCATATCTCCCCCGTGTGATGGTAGGGAGTAATGATATTCGGGAGACGAAGGTGAACCTGCATAACCGGACTTTGGGGCTGGGGCTGGATGTGAACAGCTATCTTGTGCAGAACAACGGCCATATCAATGTGAAGTTAGACAGTGACGCCGCGTCGGACTCGGTGACCAACCGCCTGTCGTTCGATATGCAGCAGAACAATACCCGTTCAAACGGGGAACTGTTGATCACGGCGGGATTTTTGCGCGACCGTGAAAACCAACCGGCGGCGAACATCCGCATTCCCCCTGCCGGGATTGTCTTTAACAATAAACAGATCGACTTTAACGACGCAACCATTACCTATCGTAAAGACCGGATTACCATCTCCAATTTCGGAATACGTGAAGACCGTATGCTCCTGTTGGGGATAGACGGGGTAGCATCCAAGAGCGAAGCGGACAATATACGGATCTATTTTAATAATACGGAACTGGCGAATTTCCTCAATGCGTTTAATGTTACCAATTTTACCGGTTCCATCAATGGCGATATTTACGTGCGGCAGGTGTTGGATAACCCGATGATCCACACCGAGGAGCTTAGGGTAGAAAATATTACGGTGCAGGGCGATACTATTGGTACGCTGCGGATCGAGGGCGATTGGGACAACCTCCTTTCGGGGCTTAATTTGAATGCCTGGCTTGAGGATGGGGGAGAGCGCAGCCTTGACGTTAGGGGATATATTCCTACCGGCGATAATAGTCCGTTTCCTATGGACGTGAGCCTCAGGATGGCCGATTTTGAACTGGTGGCTGTTAAGCCGCTTACGGCCGGTATTTTTAGTGAACTAAACGGCCGCCTAAATTCCCATATACGCGTAACCGGCGCTCTCTCCGAACCGGTTACGGAGGGATGGCTGGGGATTGACGATGGGATGATGAAGGTGGCATATACCAATGTAACCTATTACGTTTCGGATACGATAGAGATCAGCCGGGACAATGTGGGATTGAAAGACTTGGTGATACGCGATCAGAATAATCATACCGCCACGCTCAACGTGAGCCTGTCGCACACCAATTTTGGGCGCATGGTTTATAAAGCCGGCGTTCGCCTCAACGATTTTATGCTGTTGGATAACGGCAACCGTAGCGACTTGATGGCTTACGGCAGCCTGAAACTGTCGGGAGAACTGAGCGTGACGGGATCTTCCTACGGAATCTTCGGAAATGGAAACTTAACCGCTTCGAGCCGGTCGGATGTTACCGTTACGCTTCCACAAACGGCAATGGCTACGGAATATAGCGGTATTGTTTATGTGAGCGGTAAATCGCAGGGGGTAGACTCACTGTCGTTTTTGCGGAAAAATAAAAAATCGCCGGGCGAACAACCCGTTACCAATGTAGCCCAAGGCATTCCTATTGTAATGGCCGTTACGGTGAACCTTACCCCGTTGCTCGAAGCGGGCGTAGTGCTCGATCCCACCACCGGTAACGCGCTTGAGGTGAGTGGCGAGGGGGAGTTGAATATCAACTTCAATTCAAAATCCACGCCATCGGTATTACTTTACGGGGATTATGTTCTCAATAGCGGAAAGTTTCATTACAACCTGCAAAATCTCCGTACGATAGAGTTCAATATCCGCGAAAGAAGCCGGCTCATTATGGAAGGAAACCCGATGAACACCCAGTTCAACGTAACGGCTTACAGGCCGGTAAGGGCCGATTTGGCCTCGCTCAGTTCCACATTCACCAACGAATTGTCCAATACCCGTGTCCCGGTAAATGCAATACTTCAAATAAGAGGAAACCTGCAAGAGATGGATCTTCAATTTGATATTGAACTGCCCGAAAGCTTAAACGACGTGCAACAGCGCGTAAAAAGTTTTATGACGAACGAAGAAACAAAAATACTCCAGGTGGTGTACCTGATAACCACCGGCGGCTTTATGCCGTCGGAAGGCTCCCCCGATATGAATTTCGGCTCGTCGATGGTAACAAATATCGCCGCCAGCACCCTGTCGAGAGGATTAGACGCCCTCTTTGCCGGCGTGCTGAGAGACAACTGGTCAATCAGCACCAACCTGGCGTCGGTTGACGGCAGCTTCGAAAACGTGAGAATGGGAGTTGACGTCTCCACCCGCCTAATGAATAACCGGCTGCGGATAAACACCAATCTGAGCTACGGCGATAACGCCATGCTGATGAACGGACAACAACAATTTCTGGGAGAATTTGAACTTGAATATGATATCAATACCTGGCTTATGCTGCGCGCCTTTAACAGGGCTAATCAGCGTTTTTACCGCCGCACGCCCCTCACGCAAGGAGTAGGAGTTATGGTTACCAAAGAAGCCAAAGAGTTCAGGAATTTGTTCGACCTGAGATTTACCGGCAAAAAGAAAGAAGATTAATACGCCTCGCGCGATAGAAGATAGCGCCTCAAACGATAATGCCCCACGCATTGATGTAATGTCAACGAAACTCTCGTTAATGTAAACGAGCCGCGCGGCGGGGCCATCGAAGAAGAAATAATGATTTGCTTTCTTTTGATAAAATACGCTCTCCGTCATTTTGGGATTAGCCGGAAAAGCATTAAATTTGCCCTGTAAATAAACGTTTTTCCCTGTCATAAAACCCGAAAAGGCTCATCCCGGAAATCATAAAACCGGGAACGTTTATTACATAAATAAGAAAAAGCGATAGCTTAACTAAACAACATTGTGAAGAATTATATACTCCTTATACTGTGGATATTTGCGTTAGGGGCTTGTAATGTGGCCAAAAAGGTGCCGGAGGGAAGTTACCTGCTCAACAAGGCGGAGATAAAATCAGACGTGAAAGGCGCCGGTTCGTCGGCCCTGAAACCCTACTTGCGGCAAAAACCCAACTCCTCGATGATCTTGCTGGGACGGGTGAAGCTACACATGTATAATCTCTCCAACAACAACGCCACATGGATAAACAAACAATTCCTCAAATACGGCGAACCGCCTGCGCTTTACAATGAACAATTGGCCGTTATCTCGGCCCAACAAATCCGCCTGCACCTGAATAACAAAGGATACCTGAATGCAAAAGTAGATACCTTAGTGGTAAAGAAAAACAAAAAAGCCGATATCACATATAACGTAACCGGCAACGAACCCCATCGCATCCGCACATTCAAAGATACCATCCGCTCGGCCGACGCCACCATCTATAATATCCTAAACCTGGATAGGCGGCCCGAATTAATAAAAGAAGGCGATATTTTTGATCTCTCCGTATTAGAAGAAAGCCGCGAAAGAATGACCACCATATTAAAAAACAGAGGATACTACAACTTCTTAAAAGACGACCTCTATTTCATCGCCGACACCACCGTAGGCACAAACCAGGTAGATTTAACGCTTGCCCTGCACAACCCATCCGATACAACCCACCACCGGCAACGCTATATGGGAAACGTAACCGTGCTCAACGGAGTAGACCCGGCCCTTTTGCAAGACTCAACCCGCCACCCCCCGTTAGATACGCTGGAATACCGGGGAATGAAAATTATATCGCAAAAAGATCGTTTCCTGCGCCCGCGGGCTATCTACTACAACACCTTTTTCCGTCCCGGAAGGCTCTACTCCGACCGGCTCGTGGAACGAACCTACGCCTCCCTAAACGGAATGGGACCCGTAACCCAAACAGCAATCAACCTAACGCCCGTATTCCGAAACGACTCGGCCTACATCGACTCCCAGATTACCCTCTTTCCGGGAAACCAACACTACACCCAGTTTGGGATCGACGGCACTAACTCCGGCGGCGACC
>JAISZV010000061.1 GCA_031284475.1 Proteiniphilum sp.
GAAATATCAACAGTGTGGATCAGTTGTATATAGATACTGCATTCAAGACTCCGAGGCTTATCGAGAAAAGAGAAATGATGTTCGGAGACATGTCGCGTACTGGCGTGCCTTTCTCCAAAGATCCTCATGTGGTTTATCACGGTGGGCGTTATCTGATGTATTATTCCATCCCTCCAAAGAAAGGGGATGAAAAATCGGGGTGGAATATCGGAATCGTGGAAAGCCGGGATTTGATAGACTGGAAACAACCGGTCGACGCACCTATTCTGTTTCCACAACTGCCTTGGGAAGGCGAATGTATAGAGGGAGCATCTATTACCATACAAAATAATAAGATGTATATGTTTTACGCCGGCGCTTACAATAACTGGCCTCAGCAGGTAGGGGTGGCGGTGAGCGACAATGGGCTGACATGGAAAAGAGTATTCGATGAACCATTCCTTTCCCCAAAAGAATGGATGATAGCCCTGGAATCGCTAAAATACACAAATGTTTAAATATAAATAGTTTACGTATTTTTTTGTGAAATTTATACAATAATAAGATACCTATTGAGACGTATGTTGCATTTTTTGAGATGATTTTTGCATATTTTGTGGCGGTGATTTGATTCTTTTGTGGTGTGGAATTAATCCATTTAAAATGCTCATATACGTAACAATGAGAAAATGAGTGTTTTTAATCTGTGCATGGATAGATGGAAGTGCGTTGCTTGCAACTTTCTTTATATTTATAATATATAGAGATTCTATTATTACGAAAGAAATAGTTTTATAAAAATCGAGTTTCATAATATAATATTTACTAATCATTCATTTTTTAATTATTCAGAATCTATGCAAATTGAATTCAACATGAGAAGTAGGCATTGGCACATATTGATGACGCTGGTGCTGATTGTGCTTTGCATATCGTGCAAAGACGACAATTCCGAGAAGGATTCTTCTTCGCCGGCTTACGACCCGTCGAAGCCCGTATTGGTTTCCGATTTCACGCCGGATGAGGGGGGGCCTTATCAGAAAATGGTCATCTATGGTGCTAATTTTGGTAATGACTCCTCTTTGGTAGATGTGACTATCGGGGGAAAGAAAGCTGTCCTTATCAGCGTGAAAGGCAATAGTATCTATTGCATGGTTCCTTCGGGAGCTTTTTCCGGGGTAGTGACAGTCTCTGTAGGGGGTGGTGCAAATATGAAAACAACCACAGCCAACAAAATTTTCAACTACCAGAAAAAACTGGTGGTGGGTAGTCTGGTGGGTTACCGTAACGAGTATGACACCCAGGGTTGGATAGATGGACCGTTTGAAACGGCTGCCGGCTTCCGTAGCGAGGGATGTCTGTCATTCGACCCGCTCAATCCGGATCATCTTTACGTGGCATACGACGGGGCAGATATCCAGTTGTTGGATTTGAAGAATCGGGTGTTATCTACTCCGATTAATCGTTCCCGGTTCGGTGGCTACCGTTTGCGCAGCCTTGAGTTTACCAACGATGGCGAGTATATGGTGGTATCGGTAGATACCGATGCCGGTGGAACCGGAAACGCTCCCAGTGTATATCTGATGAAACGGAACGCCGATGGTACGTTTAATAACATGAGCAATCCCCAACTTGTGGCTTCCTATAAGTGGAGTAATGGCGCGACTCTTCACCCCGTGAATAACAATGAATTGTATTTCAATAGCTGGGAGCGTGGACAGGTTTTTCGGATGGATATCAACAAATATTTCGAGACAATCAACAGTGGAGGGATTTGGAGCGGGAATTTGGCGTCCGGAAACTATACGGAATTATTCACGATCCAGGATGTCGAATGGGAATTTAAGATTCATATACACCCATCGGGTAACTATGCCTATATCATTGTTATCAACCAGAATTATATTCTGCGCAGCGATTATAACTGGGCTGAAAAACGTTTTGCGCCAGCCTATGTGATGGCTGGACTGGTACGTAACTCAGGTTGGGTAGATGGCGCCGGCACCAGTGCGCGTTTGGGCAGACCCTACCAGGGGGTATTTGTGAAGAATCCCGACTATGTAGCCGAGGGAAGGGCTGACGTATATGATTTTTACTTTGTCGAGAATTACAATCATGATGTCCGTAAATTGACGCCGGAAGGCATCGTGAGTACTTTTGCCGGACGCGGACGTTCAAGCCAAGCGGCCGACAATAACAGTTGGGGTCTCGAAGACGGTGACCTCAGGGAAGTGGCCCGTTTCAGTAATCTGACCGGAATCGCATATAAAGAAGATACCAATACCTTCTACATTCTTGAGGTGGGAGGGCGAAGGATACGTACCATCTCAAAGGAGGGTGAAGATGAGCCGGGAGGAGAAACTGAAGAGGGGATATAACGAATAAACACAATAAGAAATATGAAGAAATATTTAATCCTGTTTGTTGCGCTGCTGTCTTTTTCACTGAATGCGTTGGCACAGGAACAGGTAACCGTAAGAGGAAAGATTACTGACACGCAAGGAGAACCGATGATCGGTGTGAATATCTCCGTAATAGATAAACCGGGGTTGGGAGCAGTTACCGATTTGGATGGTAACTATCAACTCGGGGTGGAACGTTACCAAAAGCTTCGTTTTAGTTACATCGGTTTTGAGAATGTGGATATTCTGGTAAAGGATGATCTCGTGATCAATGTAACAATGGAAGAATCGCAACTGAACGTATTGGAAGAATTGGTAGTCACCGGGTTAGGAGCCCAGCAGAAAATTACCGTTACCGGCGCTGTGACCAATGTAAAGGTGGATGAATTGAAACACTATTCCTCTTCCAACCTCTCTAACGTGCTGGCAGGAAATGTGTCGGGTATCATGGCCATGCAGACATCAGGACAGCCGGGTAAGAATACCTCCGAGTTTTGGATACGTGGTATATCTACCTTTGGCGCCAGTAACAGCGCTTTGATCTTAGTAGATGGTTTTGAACGAAACAACCTGAATGAGATCAACGTGGAAGATGTTGAATCGTTCACAGTCTTGAAAGATGCTTCGGCTACTGCTATCTATGGATCCAAAGGCGCCAATGGTGTGATTCTGGTTACCACTAAACATGGTAAGCCTGGTAAAGTGAATATCAATGTGAAGGTGGAAACTTCTTATAACAACCGCACCATTACACCCGAATTTGTAGATGGTAATACTTATGCCGCATTGGCAAATGAAGCGCGTGTTACACGTAACCTGGGTGTCCTCTATCAGCCGGAAGAGCTGGAGATACTTCGGCTCGGATTAGATCCCGATCTCTATCCCAATGTAGATTGGATGGATGTGCTGTTGAAAGACGGTGCATGGAGTTATCGTGCCAATATGAACCTGAGTGGTGGTGGATCTACTGCACGCTATTTCGTCTCCGCCAGCTATGTGGAAGATGAAGGTATGTACAAGACCGACGAGATATTAAGGAAAGACTATAATACCAATGCCAATTACAGACGTACCAATTATCGTATGAACGTGGATATGGATATCACCAAGACTACTTTGCTGAAGGTGGGGTTATCCGGATCGTTGGCAAAACGTAACAGCCCGGGGTTGGGGGATACTGACGTGTGGAACGAACTTTTTGGTTACAACGCCATCAGTTCGCCTATCCTTTATTCCGGTGAACGTATTCCCGCTGTGGGATGGAATAGAGCAAACCCGTGGGTGAGTGCTACCCAGACCGGTTACAATGAACACTGGGACAATAATCTCCAGACCAATGTGACCCTGGAGCAGAACCTCGATTTCGTCATAAAGGGAATGCGGTTTGTAGGACGTTTCGGGTATGATACCAATAACAGCAGTGCTATCCGCCGCCTCCGCTGGCCGGACCAATGGAAGGCATTAGGCCGTAACTCTGAAGGAGAAGTGCTATGGGAGTATGAGTTACCTGCCACTGATATGTACCAGAATAGTGAGTCAAGTGGAAATCGTCGCGAATTTCTGGATTTGTTGTTAAGTTGGGATCGTAGTTTCAAAGAGGCGCACAATACGGGCCTTACACTGAGATACACTCAGGATACCTTTATCCAGACCGTCGGTTTGGGTGAAGACATCAAGAACGGAATCTCCCGTCGTACTCAGGGTCTGGCTGGACGTTTTACTTATAATTGGAAGTATCGTTATTTCTTTGATTTCAATTTCGGTTATACCGGTTCGGAGAATTTTGCAGTGGGACACCAGTACGGATTCTTCCCCGCCTTTTCAGCGGCTTGGAACATCGCCGAAGAACCATTTGTCAAAGATAATCAGGATTGGTTGGAAATGTTCAAAATACGTTACTCTCAGGGTAAGGTAGGAAATGATAATATGGGTAACGAGCGGTTCCCCTATCTGTACACTATTCAGACTCAGAGCTACGATCTGCAAGGATATAACTGGGGTACCTCTTCCTATGTGAGATATTATCCGGGGTCACACTATGCACAAGTTGCTTCTCCCAATGTTACCTGGGAGGAAGCCCGGAAAGATGACCTCGGAATCGACTTGTCGTTGTTCCATAATATTTTCTCACTTACTGTGGACTATTTTACCGAAGAACGTACCGGTATTTATATGACACGTAATTACCTGCCGTTGATTACCGGTTTGGAAAGTAATCCGAGAGCCAATGTGGGAGCTGTGGCGTCCAGAGGGTTCGACGGAAACTTTGAACTGAAAGAAAAAGCAGGTGATGTGAGTATTACGCTGCGTGGAAATATTACCTATAGCAAAAATGAAGTGTTGGATCGGGATGAAGAAAACCAAGTTTATCCCTATCAATATGAACGTGGATACCGGGTGAACCAACAGAAAGGTCTGATTGCCCTGGGGCTGTTCAAGGATTATGATGATATCCGTAACAGTCCCAAACAGCAATTTGGTGTGGTACAGCCCGGTGATATCAAGTACAAAGATGTCAATGGGGATGGAATTGTTGACTATAGAGACAGGGTGGCTATCGGTGCGACAACACGTCCGAACCTGATCTATGGTATGGGTGCTTCGCTGGCATGGAAAGGCTTTGATTTCAATATCCACTTCCAGGGAGCCGGTAAATCCACTTTCGGTATCTATGGTAAAACTGTGCATGCCTTTGCTAATGAGGATTGGGGTAACGTCATGAAAGGTGTCTTGGAAGACCGTTGGATAGATGCCGGTACTGCGGCGGAATTAGGGATCAAAGCCAACGAGAATCCTAATGCACCCTATCCCCGCCTGAGCTACGGCGGAGACGGCAATAACCGGGAGGCATCTACTTTCTGGTTACGCGATGGCCGTTATCTTCGTTTGAAGAATATGGATATCGGGTATACATTGCCGAAAGCGATCACCAATAAGTATCATTTCAGCAATATCCGTATCTTTATTACCGGTTCCAACCTGCTTACCTGGTCCAAGTTCAAATTATGGGATCCGGAATCAGCACAGACTACAGGCGAGGAATACCCGCTGACAAGGTCAGTAACGATGGGGCTAAGTGTTAACTTATAAAATTAAAATCATTATGATAAAGAAATTTTCTACATTATTATTGACCCTGTTTGTTATAGGACTAGTACCTTCTTGTTCAGACTATCTGGACTCCGACAGGTATTTTAAAGACCGGACTTCGATTGAAACGGTATTCACAAGCAGGCCGCGTACCGAAGAATGGCTGGCGTATGCCTATGCCTTTCTCAATGGATCAAATGCGGATATTTGCTCCAAATTAGGTAGCCCGCATGTCTATGACGACGCGATGTATTTCGGTGACCAGGATGTGAAATATGACCCGGCGGATGACTGGAAACTCTCGTATAACAAATTCCGCCTGGGCGAATACACCGAAAACGATAACAGTGATTCGTGGTCTCGTTGTTATAAGGGTATCTATCAGGCTTCGGTTTTCATTCACAATATCTATATGAACCCAACCATGTCGGAAAAGGAACGACTGGACTATAAGGGGCAGGCCCGTTTTGTGCGTGCCTACTTCTATTGGCTTTTGCTGCGTAAATATGGCCCTGTACCTATTATGCCGGATGAAGGTGTAGATTACACCCAAAGCTATGACGATATTGCCACTCCCCGCAGTTCATACGAAGAAGTGGCAGAACATATCAGCAACGAGATGGTGCAGGCTGCGAAGGAATTACAATACCTAACCCGCTATGATAATGAGAATGTTGCCCGTCCCACCAAGGGAGCGGCATTGGCCACCCGTGCTTATGCGCTGATATTCGCTGCCAGCCCGTTGGCAAACGGAAACAATGATGAGTTTGCTCAGGCTTTGGTGGATGACCAGGGGCGCCGCCTCCTTTCTCAGGAATATAGTGAAAAGAAATGGGCGAAAGCCGCAGCTGCCGCAAGAGATGTGATAGAATTGGGTGTGTATGACCTTTATACGGCTCCTTTTTCAACCACCAACAATGGACTGCATGACAGCCCGACCATTGTACCTCCCACAGGCCCCATTTTTTCAAATCAGGATTGGCCCAACGGCTGGAAGAATATCGATCCTTTCAAGTCTTATCGCGATCTGTTTAATGGAACGGTTGACCCTGTGGGTAATCCCGAATTTATCTTCTCAAGGGTGAGCAATACATTTGAGGTGGCATCATTGGTTGAACACCAGATGCCGCGTGACTTTGGCGGATGGAATACCCATGGGTTGACCCAGAAGATGGTGGATGTCTACTATATGAACGATGGCGCCGATGCACCGGGTAAAGACAAGGAAATAGGCCGAGGTGACGGTTCAAACCGTGTGAATGGCTTTACTACGCAGGAAGATGTTGATGCCGGGCGTTATCCTCCGTTGAGGGCCAATGTCTCTTTGCAGTATGCGAATCGCGAACCCCGTTTTTATGCTTCGGTGGCGTATAATGGTGCTGTATGGCATTATTTGAACCGTCCTGAACCAACAGACCGTCATCGCCAGACATTCTATTATCGTGGTGGCGGTAACGGTTATACGAACTCCCCGTTCCACCTGCGTACCGGTATTGGGGTGATGAAATATGTGCATCCTGAAGATGTGCCCAATAATATCCGGAGTAAAACTGAGCCGGCCATTCGTTATGCCGATATCTTGCTAATCTACGCTGAAGCGCTGAATGAGCTCGATGGTACTCACAGTATTCCTTCATGGAATGGGGCGACAACCTATACCATCAGCAGGGATATTGAACAGATAAATAGAGGCGTGCTTCCTGTACGCATTCGTGCCGGCTTGCCCGACTATACACCTTCCACTTATGACAGCAAAGACGAATTGAGAAAAGCGTTGAAACGTGAACGGATGATCGAATTGCTGGGTGAGGGTAAACGTTATTTCGACCTTCGCCGCTGGAAAGATGCACCCGTGGAAGAAGCGCTTCAGATTTACGGTTGTAATGTGATTATGAATGCAGATCACAGAGAAGAATTTCATCAGCCGATGGTAATCTTTAACTTGACTTCCACATTCTCTCCAAAAATGTATTTCTGGCCGATCATGCATGACGAGTTGAAACACAACAAGCGCTTGACCCAGACGCCAGGATGGACATCTTACGATTAAATTTATAATACAGAGGAATATATGCAAAAGATATATACTTTAATAGTCCTTATGGCAGTAGTGTTGCTGGGGACTTCATGTAACGATGAATGGAAAGAGGAACAGTATGACCACTACATAGGTTTCCGTTCTCCATTGAATAACAAGGGAGTGACCGAGATATACATCCCTTACAGCCGTAAAGGGGCTGATGGTACCTCCACCGAAGGCCAGTCAAACTACCAGATACCGATGATTGTGAGCGGATCTACCACCAACCAGCAGAATTT
Source organism: Proteiniphilum sp. (assembly GCA_031284475.1). GTDB lineage: Bacteria > Bacteroidota > Bacteroidia > Bacteroidales > Dysgonomonadaceae > Proteiniphilum. The sequence continues at coordinate 7,791 of JAISZV010000061.1, forward strand.
CACGGTGAAAGTGGCGCATGATCCCGATACATTGCAAACTATGAACGTCGCCCGTTACCAACATCGCACCGACCTGTTTTATGATGATATGGGTAAAAAAGAGTTGGGGTTTGTGGATTTTCCCGGAACGGTAGATTTCAAGGCTGGAGAGGATGTGGTGCTGCTGAACCTCAAATTCGACTTCCGGGGGATTGATATGTCCAAAAAATGGGTATTGCCCCTGACTGTCGTAAATGATCCCTCTTCCGCTTATAAGCCTCACCCGCGTAAAAATTACGACAAGGCCATTCTGAGAATATATCCCTTTAATGATTTTTCAGGGAGCTATTCGGGTACCGCATTGTTGAATTTTGTGAAGGGTGACGAAGGAAATGGCTCTATTGTAGTCAATACGGTTTTCGGATATGTAGTCGATGACAATACTGTATTCTTTTATGCCGGTAATATTGATGAGGACCATACTGACCGTGCCAATTATAAGGTATTTGCAGAGTTCATTGGTGCAGAGACCGGAGGTGTGGTAAACTTTTCGGCTGAAAATCCGTCTATGGAGTTTAAGAACAATAAGGAGGCTTCCTATCGTATCATCGAAGAGATGGATGCTATTCGTCCTTATTTGAAACGCCGTTACGTGATTATCAACAATGTCGATTACGAGTACACGGACTATACATCTGTGCCGGGATCAAGTATCACTTATACAGTAAGAGGTTCTTTGACCCTTGTACGTACATTTAATACGCAAATTCCGGATGAGGATCAGGCTATTGAATGGTAAATGATGAGTGTTACATAGGAGTTCTCTGTCAAAAAGGGGTCTCCTATGTTTTTTTATATTTTTAACTCAAAAACGTATGGACAAATTTTTCTTAGCATTTCTCCTTTTTTCCTCTTTTGTCTTGTCTGCCTGTCAGCAAAGCGGCACGACAATTGAAACAATTCCTACTGATCTGACCACATCGCTTCGCGCACCCGCCTTTCCGCTGGTCACGTGGGAATTACTTCTTATGCCAAACTGGCTTCGATGCAGGGAAAAACAGATGTGGCTGAAAAATATTTGAAAATAGCCGTTGAGATGGCTGTGGAGTGGGAAAAGATGGCGCGCGACGGCGACCGTTATAAGCTTACTTTCGATAAGGAAAATACATGGAGTCAGAAGTATAATTTAGTATGGGATAGATTGTTGGGTTTTAATATCTTTGATCCGGAGATTGCCCGGAAAGAGGTGGCTTATTACCTCACACAACAGAATGAATACGGATTACCGCTTGATATTCGCCGTACTTATAACAAAATCGGACTGGGTATTATGGACAGCGGTTCTCACCGGAAACAGCAGCGATTTTGAAGCATTGGTAAATCCTATCTATAAATATGCGGATGAAACTCTTTCCCGTGTACCTATCAGTGACTAGCATGATACCAAAACCGCTGAAAGAATGAATTTTAAAGCCCGCTCCGTGGTTGGGAGGGGGTATTTTATGAAAATGCTGGAGCAAAAATTGTTGGAGAAAAGCAAATAGTATTTATATCCGCAAAATAAATTCCTCCGAAAGGAGTGATTATTTGTTGTTTTTGTTGTATCTTTATGCCCATGTGCAAGTCTATTTTATATTTTTTGTTATCACAAAAATAGGTAAATCTTGTACATGGCAAAGTGTTTGATAAATTATTTTGTACCAACGTTTTGTCTTTTTTTGAAAAACTATTAGGCGGCGGATTTAAGGTTTATCGATGCGATTCTGTCATTTTTTGAGAAGAAAGTGAAGTTCATACAGTTGTTCCAACGCCACTCTACAGGTTTCCGATAACCGATGGAGAGGTTGGTTCATGCCTGGTATATACTCTGTCTGATGTACATTTACCCAATAAATAAAATATTAACTGAATTTTATATGCAAAATTTTAAAATCCGAAACTCTCTTTTAGTAAGTCTGTTTTTGCTGGTTTCATATCCCGTCTTTTCTGCCGGGAAAACAAAGGTCGCTATTGTAGACAGGCCGAATACCAAAACTGTGAACTCCAATTATATACAAAACAGGGAGCCGCTATTGCCCCGCCATTTTATTAAACTTCCGGTGGGTGATGTAAAGCCGCATGGCTGGCTACTGCGCTTTCTGGAATTGCAAAAAAATGGCCTGAATGGCCGTCTGGGCGAAATAAGCGCCTGGCTCGATAAGGAAAACAACGCCTGGTTGGGCACCGGTACCGACTATGGATGGGAAGAGGTGCCCTATTGGCTGAAAGGATACGGCAATATGGCTTATATACTGGAAGATGAGAAAATGATCAGCGAAGTAAAAGTGTGGCTCGAAGCGGTGTTCAAAAGCCAAAGGGCGGATGGTTATTTCGGCCCCTATATCGAAAAGAAAGGAAAACCGGACTTGTGGGGTAATATGATCATGCTTTGGTGCCTGCAATCTTATTATGAGTATTCGGGAGATGAACGGGTGATAGGCCTGATGACCGGCTATTTCCGGTGGCAGTTGGCGCTCCCCGAAGAGATGTTCCTGAAAGATTATTGGGAAAACAGTCGCGGCGGAGATAACCTGTTGAGTATATATTGGCTATACAATATAACCGGGGATAAATTCCTGCTGGAGTTGGCCGAAAAAACAAACCGGAATACGGCAAACTGGAGGCAACGTTCATCGTTACCCAACTGGCACAATGTGAACATCGCACAGTGTTTCAGGGCGCCGGCCACTTATTACATGCTTTCCAAAGATTCGGCCGATCTGATGGCTACCTATAATGTACATCATTTAATCAGGAATACTTTCGGCCAGGTACCGGGAGGTATGTTCGGCGCCGATGAGAATGCCCGGATGGGATATATTGACCCGCGGCAGGGTACGGAAACATGCGGATTTGTAGAACAGATGGCTTCCGATGAGATTTTGCTGCAAATGACCGGCGATCCCTTTTGGGCGGAACATTGTGAAGAGGTGGCGTTCAACTCCTATCCGGCAGCGGTAATGCCCGACTTCAAGTCGTTGCGATACATTACATCGCCCAACCAGGCCGTCAGCGACTCAAAAAATCACCACCCCGGCATCGATAACCGGGGCCCGTTTCTGGCAATGAATCCGTTCAGCAGCCGTTGTTGCCAACATAATCACGGACAGGGATGGCCCTATTTCATTGAACACCTTATCATGGCTACCTCCGATAACGGTATTGCCGCAGCTATCTACGGAGCGTGCGAGGCAACCGTAAAAGTGGCAAATGGCAAAACCGTGGAAATCATCGAAGATACCAATTATCCTTTTGAGGAATCTATCCGTTTCAGGCTTAAAACTTCCGGAAAAGTAACATTTCCCCTCTATCTCAGAGTGCCTTCGTGGACACGAGATGCCTCTGTTTCTGTGAATGGAAAAACGATTGATGGAAAATTAACGAACGGGAAGTATGTATGTGTTGAGCGGGAGTGGCAGAGTGGCGATGTTGTGGAATTGAATGTGCCGATGGAACTTTCCCAGTCGGTATGGCATGCCAATCAGGATAGCCGGAGCATTAACTACGGCCCGTTGACATTCTCGCTGAAAATCAAAGAGATTTATAAAGAGGCGAGCAGTGTTGAAACCGCTATCGGCGACTCCAAATGGCAAAAGAATGCCGATCCGGGTCAATGGCCCAGTTATGAGATCTATCCCGGAAGTGATTGGAATTATGCGTTGGTGATGGATGATTCGGTTCCGTTAGAGAAAACTTTTGAGGTAGTAAAAACCGCATGGCCTTCCGATAACTTTCCTTTTACTGTTGACAGCGCTCCCATTGAGATCAAAGCCAAAGGGAAAAAGGTGACCGGTTGGAAAATAGACCAATACGGGCTTACAGGGGAACTTCCTATTAAAGAGAACAGAAAATTTGAAGCCGGCACAGAGGAAATTACATTGATACCCATGGGCGCTGCCCGTTTAAGAATATCGGCATTCCCGGTTTATAGTGATAACTTCACTGAATAATTCATTACCTGCGTCATCTTATTCCTTTAGAATAACTCTTGAAGAAAGAATCCAGGTGTGAGAACTGATGTTGCTTGTTTTTGAAAATGAAGATAATAAGGCTTTTTCTTTTTTTTGTTTTGCTGTGGGGAGTGACACTTTTCGGAGGAAACTGCTTATTGGGATATCCTAATTACTCATTTACACATTATAACATTAACAACGGCTTGTCGCAAAATACCGTACGTTCTATTTTACAGGATAGCCAGGGTTTTATGTGGTTCGGTACGAAAGACGGACTGAACAGGTTTGACGGAACTTCGTTTAAAGTGTTCAAATTTTCACCCGAAAGCGATTTAAACGACAATGTTTTTCACCGTATATTGCAGGATAAAAATGATAATATATGGGTTGCCACAGAGAATGGCGTCTATATTTATAGTGTGCTGCAAGAGAAATTTCATCGTTTTAACAAAGTGACCAATGAAAAAGATTCTGTTGACGGCGTTGTTACCGAGATGATCACGGATCATGATGGCGATATCTGGATGTCTGTAGAAAGAAAAGGTATCTATCATTATAGCATCTCCGGTGATGTACTCAATTTTTATACTATACCGTTGGTAAAAGACGGGATGAAAATGGTCAGCCTGGTCTCCGATAACAACAAAGGTATTTGGGCGTTTCCTTACTCATCGCCCTTTCTGCACATAGATAAGGGAACGGGTGAAGTAGAGCCATTTCTTCTTGCGGATGATGAGGAACTATTCTATCATGTAGGCGAAGTGCTGAATGTGAAGGCAGACCGGTATAACTCTCTATTGGTGGCTACATCGCAGAAAGGGGTTATCGATATTAACACGATCAATAAAACACACCGTATTTTATTGAGTGAGGATGCCGGTGGAGAACCTGTTTTTGCCCGTTGTATAGAAAGGATCGATCCTAATACTCTTTGGATTGGGAGTGAGTCAGGGATTTATATCTATGATACAGAGACGGGAGAGGTAACCAATTTGCGGCACAACAGCGCAATACCTTACTCCCTTTCTGATAATGCCATCTATTCTATTTATAAGGATCGTGACGGAGGAATATGGGCGGGATCATATTTTGGCGGAGTGAATTATTATGCTAACCGACATAACAGCTTCGATCTGTTTTATCCGATAGCTAACAGTAACAGGATGAAGGGTCTACGGGTCAGAGAGTTTTGTAGTGCCCCTGACGGCCGGATATGGATCGGGACGGAAGATGGCGGACTCAATCTGTTTAATCCCGAAACCGATACCTTTGAACCGTTACCGCTGCCGTTAAGATCGTTATATACCAATGTACATGCATTGTTAAGTGATGGCGACTACTTCTGGATTGGCCTCTTCTCCAGAGGATTGGTCAGATACAATACAAAAAGCGGAGAATTGATAACTTATACACAATCGGATACCCCGAATACTATCAGTCAAAACAGCCCGTTCACACTGTGTAAAGACAGGCAGGGATTGTTGTGGGTGGGTACGCTTTCAGGAGTGAATATCTATGATTATGAAAAAAATAATTTCAGACAGATAGAGGAGTTGAACGGTATGTCAATCATGGATATTTTTGAGGACAGCCATGGCCTGATATGGATTTGCACATTCTTAGACGGTATTTACCGGTTCAACCCGGCTACAAACGATTGGAAGATCTTTGCGCAGGATGCGGCGAACCAAGAAAGCCTTCCTTACAATAAAGTTACCAGTGTATTTGAAGATGGCAAAGGGCGGTTATGGATTACCTCGCAAGGGGGAGACTTTTGTCTCTTTGACAGGAAATCTGAGAAATTTTATACCTTCAACAGTTTGAACGGTTTACCGAATAATGTAGTATACCAAGTGGTGGATGATGAGGAAGGTAAGCTGTGGCTGTCCACCAACTCAGCGCTTGTGCAATTTGATCCGGACAAAGGCGCTTTTAACAATTATAATGTCACTAACGGATTAAAAACAAATCAATTCAATTATCAATCAAGTTATAAAACATCGAATGGCGATATTTATTTCGGATCGCTTGATGGTTTCGTACGGTTTAATCCTTCAGGTTTTAAAGAGTCCCGGTCGGTTGCGCCTCTTGTCTTCACTGATCTTTTTATTAATAATGCAAGGATGATCCCCTCGGATAACGGGTCGCCTATAAAGCAGAGCATTTTATATACAGATAGACTGAGCTTACCGCATCGCCAGAACTCTCTTAGCTTGCGGTATGCCGTGCTGAATTACTCCGGTTTCCATACGGACAGGGTCTTTTACCGGTTGGAAGGGCTCGATAAAAAATGGCTTCAGGCCGCAGATCAGCAAACTATTGTTTATTCGAACCTGAAACCCGGAAATTATGAGCTCTTGCTGGGTTTTGCAGGGGAAGATGAAAAGGAGCCCATCAAAAGTGTGAAAAGACTCTCAATAGATATCCGCCCCCCTTTCTGGTTAAACGGGTGGGCTTACCTTCTCTATTTCCTGTTGCTACTTATGGGGATATTCTTTTTTGCACGCTTTTTTTACCTGCGCAACAGACTAAGAGAACAGGAACGGATGAGGGATTTCGAACAACGGAAAGAGCGTGAACTATACCGTTCAAAGATCAATTTTTTTACCAATGTGGCGCACGAGATACGCACACCGCTGTCGTTGATCAAAGCGCCGCTCAGTCATATAATCATGACCGGGCAGGCGTCGGACGAGGTGAAGGAGAACCTGCAAATAATGAGTAAGAATACCGACCGCTTGCTTAATCTTACCAACCAACTGCTCGATTTTCGGAAAACCGAATCGGACGCCTATTCCCTGAACCTGTGTAAGGTAAATGTTTCGGAATTGATCCGTGACACTTTCCTCCGGTTTACTCCTTTAACTAAACAACGGGGAGTGCAGTCTGAACTTAATCTGCCTGAACAGGATATTTTCATCAAAGTTGATAAAGAAGCTTTCCTTAAAATTCTGAGTAATCTGTTGAACAATGCCGTCAAATATTGTGAGAGTTATGTGCGGGTGGAAGCCTATACTACGGTAACGAGCGAGCAGTATAAACAGTTCCATTTGGTTACGGTAAACGACGGAGAAGAGATCCCTGAGAAATATCGGGAAGATATCTTTAAGCCGTTTGTGCAAGTCGGTAGGGAAAAAGACCATAGGATGGCAGGGACGGGGATCGGCCTGGCACTCTCCAAATCGTTGGCAGAACTCCATAAAGGTGATCTGACGCTGGAAAGAGGGGACGAGAGTGAATGGAGCTGTTTCCATCTTATACTGCCGGTAGGAGAAATGGATGAGGTATTGGCAGAAACAACAGTGGAACCGGAAAAAGACAAAGAGCCGGAAAAAAGTAAAGGAAAAACGACCAGGACAACAACTGCCGCCACATTATTGCTGGTAGATGATGATCCGGAATTGTTACAGTTTGAAGAGAAATTCTTGTCGCCCCATTACCATGTGGTAACGGCAACGAATGGAATGCAGGCGCTGGAAATACTTCGCGAGACAGCGGTGAATCTTATCATAAGCGATGTGATGATGCCGGAGATGGATGGCCTGGAATTTACCGGACGTGTCAAATCGGATATTGAGTTTAGTCATATCCCGGTTATACTGTTGACTGCCAAAGTGAATGTGGAATCCAAAGTACAGGGATTTGAAACAGGGGCCGACGCTTATATCGATAAACCTTTTTCACTGGAGGTATTGATGGCACAAATTGCCAATCTCCTGGAAAGTCGCGAAAAACTGCGGGGAATATTCCTGCAAAACCCGTTTATGGGAGCCGGCAGCATTGTTCAGAGCAAATCGGATGAAAAGTTTATCAAAAAACTACATGCCATTGTACAGGAAAATTTCGATAACCCCGACTTTATTGTCGAAGATATTGCGGAACAGTTTAATATGAGCCGTGCCAGTTTCTATCGTAAAATAAAAGGTTTTCTGAATTTAACGCCCAATGAATATATCAGAATTGAACGCTTGAAAAAAGCGGCGCAATTGCTCAGGGAGAAAAACTACAAAGTAAACGAGATTTGCTACATGGTAGGTTTCAACTCACCTTCCTATTTTTCTAAATGTTTTCAGCAACAATTTGGCGTATTGCCCAGAGATTTTGCATAAATGGAAGATATGAGATAAAATTGATACATTTTGATACAATTGGGAGGGTACTGTAACACAGAAATCCACTATTTTTGTGTTTTTGAAAGTATGAAAAAGCGCCGGATTAGTGGCCGGATAAAATAGGAGAATCGTCATTCAATATAACATAATAAAATTTTAACAAGTAAAACGTATGAGGACAAATCTGATTGTATTTTTTCTGTTAGTAACCGGCTCTCTTTTTGCCCAGTGGCAGCCGGCGGGAGATAAAATTAAAACCCGTTGGGCTTCGGAAATTGATGTAAATAATGTGTTGCCCGAATATCCGAGGCCCATTATGGAACGTGCAGAGTGGCAAAACCTTAACGGATTGTGGGATTATGCCATCCGTCCGGCGGGACAACAAAAACCGGACGGATTCGACGGCAAGATCCTGGCGCCGTTTGCCGTGGAGTCGAGCCTTTCGGGAGTGCAGAAAAGGGTTGGAAAAGACAATGAACTTTGGTATCAGCGCGAATTTACCGTGCCTTCGAAATGGAAAAACAATAAAGTGCTTCTTCATTTCGGCGCTGTTGACTGGAAAGCGGACGTATGGGTGAACGGCGTGAAAGTGGGACAGCATACAGGAGGTTACACCCCTTTCTCTTTTGATATAACTCCTGCCTTGACAAACGGTAACAATACGCTGGTAGTGAAAGTGTGGGATCCTGCCGATCAGGGATTTCAACCGCGCGGTAAACAGGTGAACAGGCCCGAAGGGATCTGGTATACGCCGGTCACCGGAATCTGGCAGACGGTATGGCTGGAGCCGGTACCTGAAACATATATCGAAAATATCAAAATTACGCCTGACGTTGATAAAAATATTCTGGCGGTACAGGCTATCGCTAATACCTGCGCATCCGCGGCAAAGGTGGAGGTGATAGTAAAGGAAGGTTCCCGTATAGTGGCTACCGGAAAGGCCATCAATAACCTGCCGGTGGAGATCGCAATGCCGGAAAATGTGAAACTCTGGTCGCCCGACAGCCCGCATCTCTACGATCTGGAAATTACCCTTTGGGATGGCAACAAGCAACTCGATAAGGTAGAAAGCTATGCAGCTATGCGTAAATATTCCATAGAGCGTGATGATAAAGGAATTGTACGTTTGCAGTTGAATAACAAAGATATCTTCCAGTTTGGGCCGCTCGATCAGGGATGGTGGCCCGACGGACTTTATACTGCGCCTGCCGACGAGGCATTGGAATATGATGTGGTGAAAACCAAAGAACTTGGATTCAATATGATTCGTAAACACGTGAAGGTAGAACCGGCCCGCTGGTACAATCATTGCGACCGTCACGGAATCATTGTCTGGCAGGATATGCCCAGCGGCGACAGAGGCCCCGAATGGCAGATGCGAAAGTATTTCGATGGTACGGAAAGAGTGCGTTCCGCCGAGTCGGAAGCCAATTACCGCAAGGAATGGAAAGAGATCATAGATTACCTCTATTCCTATCCCTCGGTCGGCGTGTGGGTACCCTTTAACGAAGCGTGGGGACAATTCAAGACCAAAGAGATCGTTGAATGGACAAAGCAGTATGATCCTACCCGTTTAGTGAATCCGGCCAGCGGCGGTAATCATTACCCCGTGGGAGATATACTCGACTTGCACCAATACCCCTCTCCCCAGCTCTATCTCTATGATGGCCAGCGGGCTACCGTACTTGGAGAATACGGAGGAATCGGATGGGCCAATAAGGAGCATCTCTGGGAACCGGATCGTAATTGGGGTTATGTACAGTTCAACAGCGCCAAAGAGGTGACCGATGAGTACGTTAAATATGCCGAGCAATTGAAACAATTGATCCGCCAGGGATTCTCCGCAGCCGTTTATACCCAGACCACCGATGTGGAAATTGAAGTGAACGGATTAATGACCTACGACCGGAAATTAGTTAAGGTAGAAGAGGACAGAGTGAGAAAAGTGAATCAGGAAATATGCAATATATTAGGCAAATAATATTCCTTCGGCTTTGTATTATTCTTCTCTTTTGCCGGGCTTTTCCCGAACCGAAAGCCCGAATATGTGAGACTTATTGATAGAAAAAAGCTCTTTCGTCCGCATAGCGGATGAGAGGGCTTTCTATTTACGATGATGATACCTTAATATGCGTATAGAAATACTTTTTGCAATTATATTCCTTGCAGGATGTAAAACACAGGAAATGCCTACGGAAAGGACTTCCGGCGGAGATAACAAGTACCGTAATCCCGTAGTGAATTACAGCCTTCCCGATCCCTCGATTATCAGGGCCGACGACGGCTGTTTTTATCTCTTTGCGACGGAAGATATTAGGAATTTGCCCATTCACCGTTCTGAGGACTTGGTGAATTGGGAATTAGTCGGTACGGCGTTTACCGGCGCTACCCGTCCCACCTTCGAACCCCGGGGCGGATTATGGGCGCCCGATATTAATTTCATCAACGGCAAGTATGTGTTGTACTATTCTATGTCGGTTTGGGGTGGCGAATGGACTTGCGGCGTAGGCGTTGCAACAGCAGATGAACCCGAAGGGCCTTATACCGATCACGGCAGGCTTTTCCGCAGCAACGAAATCAATGTGCAAAATTCCATTGATCCGTTTTATATCGAAGAGGAAGGGAAAAAATACCTCTTCTGGGGAAGTTTCCGCGGTATTTATGCCATTGAACTCTCGGATGACGGCCTATCACTGAAACCGGAAGCTGAAAAACAACAGGTGGCCGGGACAGCCTACGAGGGAGTGTATATCCACAAACGGAACGGTTATTACTATATGTTCGCCTCTACCGGATCCTGCTGCGAAGGGTTGAACAGTACCTATACCACCGTGGCAGGCCGCTCGGATAATCTCTTTGGCCCTTATCTCGATAAGCAGGGCAGGCCGATGATGGGTAACCATCACGAGATCGTAATCCGGGAAAATCAAAAATTTGTAGGGACAGGGCATAACTCGGAGATCGTGCAGGATGCGAAAGGGCAGGACTGGATTTTCTATCATGCCGTATCAGTAGATAATCCCAAAGGGCGGGTGTTGGTAATGGATCAGGTGCGATGGGTGAACGACTGGCCTTATATTGAAGGCCGTAGCCCGTCGCTGGAAGCCGAAAAGCCAACGTTTTAAAAATAATTGACCGCTCTTGTTTCGCTCCGGGATGGACGGTGCGTTTCTATAGGATTCAGGGAGGGTTAAAATTTTTTTATCGAAACAGGGTGATACCTAAACAGAAATTATGTAAATTTGTGTCTTTCAGTTGAGTTAAACAGTAATTTATATAAAAAAGAAAACCAATGATGAAACTAAATCAATTGATCTGGCTCATGGCGATTGCCGCTGTGGTTGGATGCGCGAACAAACAAAAAGAGGCTCCCGTAGAAGAAACAACACTATCGGGATTGAAAAAGAGCGATTTCCGGACTGAAGTAAATGGTGATTCCACCGATCTTTATGTACTGAAAAATGCGAATGGAGTGGAGGTTGCCGTAACCAATTACGGCGGACGGATTGTTTCGGTGATGGTTCCCGACAGGGATGGAAAACTACAGGATGTAGTCCTCGGTTTTGATAATGTAGAGGACTATATCAATATCAACAACAATTTCGGCGCCACTATCGGCCGTTATGGTAACCGGATTGCCCACGGAAAAATCACGGTGGACGGGGTGGAATATCAATTGCCGCAGAACAATTTCGGCCATACCCTGCATGGCGGGCCGGAAGGCTTTGACCGGAAAGTTTTAGCTGCCGTACAGCCGAATGAACAATCAGTCGCGTTCACCTACTTATCGAAAGACGGAGAGGCCGGATTTCCCGGTAACCTGAATGTGAAGGTGACGATGACTTTGACGGACGATAATGCAATCGACCTGCAATACGAAGCCGAGACGGATAAGGAGACGGTGGTGAATCTGACGAATCACTCCTATTTCAATCTGTCGGGCGACGCGAACAACGTCATCCTCAATGATCTGCTGATGATCAATGCGGACGAGTACACTCCGGTAGACGACACGTTCATGACGACCGGAAAGATCGAGAAAGTGGAGGGCACGCCGATGGATTTCAGAACGCCTACCGCTGTGGGAGCGCGCATCAATCAGTATGATTTCGACCAGTTGAAAAACGGTGACGGTTACGACCATAACTGGGTGCTGAATACCGGCGGCGATATTTCACAAATTGCCGCTACGGTTTATTCTCCTGCTACCGGCATTCAACTGGAAGTGTATACCATTGAGCCGGGAATACAGGTTTACGCCGGTAACTTCCTCGATGGCACGGTAACCGGTAAGTATGGGGCTGTCTATGGCAAGCGGAACGCTATCTGCTTAGAGACGCAGAAATATCCCGACTCCCCCAACAAACCCAACTGGCCTTCTCCCTATCTGAAACCGGGAGAGAAGTATACCAGCCGTTGCATTTATAAGTTTACAGTACAATAATTTAAAACATTTTTGATTATGCCCGACAGTTTAGCAAATTTTTCTATCTGGTTCATCATTGTAATTGTTGTGTTTTCATTGTTTGATGCAGTGATGAAAGTGATTGCTATGTGGAAATCGGCACGAAACAATCATTTGGCGTGGTTTATCTGTATCGCGATATTCAACACCATTGGAATTTTGCCGATTGTGTATCTTGTGCTGCATGGGAAAAAAGAAATACCTGAAGCAGAATAGAGTGAGAAATTAAGAAGTTATAGAGGAGGGTTTTATCGTAATTTCAGATAATCCTCCTCTTGTTTTTCCTGACTACGACACAAAATTTAATCTCTTTGGGTTTAATTTCCCGCCGCTTGCGGCGAGAAATTAAAATGATACCCCGTCAGTTTGCTGCGGGGTAGTTAGTCTGTCTTTGCAAATCGATACCGTATATTTTATATTTAACCGTTTTTTTTCTCAAGCGAAAAATTATTTAGGCTTTTCTCATAATACCTGCACCAGGGCCTGAGCCCGCAGGTTTCGCATTTGGGTTTTCGCGCCACGCAGATATACCGTCCATGCAGGATGAACCAGTGATGCGCTTTTGAGAGTAGCTCCGCAGGAATATATTTCACCAATTCGCGTTCCGTTTCAAGCGGCGTTTTGGAGTTGTCGGTCAACCCGATACGGTTGGCTACGCGGAAAACATGCGTATCGACCGGCATGGCGGGCTTGTCGAACGCGACGGCCAGCATTACGTTGGCCGTCTTACGTCCAACGCCAGGGATGGAGAGCAACGAGTCTATATCGTTCGGTACTTCACCCCCGAAATCGGAGAGCAGCTTTTTCGCCATCCCGACCAGATTCTTCGCCTTGTTGTTGGGATAGGAACAGGATTTGATGTATTCAAAAACCGCTTCGGGAGTAGAAACGGCCATCACTTCCGGGAAAGGAAACGCTTCAAACAGGGCGGGCGTGATCATATTCACCCGCTTGTCGGTACACTGTGCGGAGAGGATTACCGCTACCAGCAATTGATAATTGTTCCGGTAATGCAACTCCGTTTCAGCCGATTCCGCATTTTCTATGAACCAATCGAGTACTTTCTTATAACGCTCTTTTTTTGTCATTATTCAGCCGGGTTATCCTGCAATATCGCTTTTCCAAACCGCTTCCTCTACCTCTTTGAACGCAGGAAAGATTGATTGCTTGTGTTTTTTTACAAAATAAAGAATTTCGATTCCTACGATATTTTTTTCGCTATCGTAATCCAATACAATATTGTTTTCTTTTTCTTCGCTTTCAACAATATTGTTATCGGAAAATTTTATATAGAGAGCGTCGGCCTCCTTGTCATATTGAATATTCATGTTATTTTCCCTTCTTATTTCTATCAAAATATGCCGTTACAATAATTTTGTCAAAAAGCAAGTTTAGTACAATTTCCTTGATAATTGCAGGATTTTATCTTTTTATTTCGTCCGACGATGGAATAAAACGAGCATCCAGGTTGGGATCATCCATATCAGGATCGAGCGGATAAATAGGGCGTTGAACCCGCTCGTAGGGCAGCCGCAGCAGATCCTGATCCACGCCTCCGGGAGTGAGCGCCATCACCCAGTCGCCGCGCATGTCATACAATTCAGGTACAAGGTAGCCTATCTTTACCACTAAAATATCTGTTTCTCTCGGATTCAATCCCAGATCGGTAAAGTTCTTTTCGTAATGATAAGCAGTTCTTTTTTCGGTTACAATGGTGTAGATATTACCGCTTTTTACCACTACTTTGGAGTTGCCGTCATCTTCATTGATCGCCGTCACTTCCCCTTTCAAGCGTATGGGAGGCGCGTAACGATTGTCCACTTCTGCGCCGGCCATTCCATCGACTTGTCCGCCAACTCCTGCTTCAATGGCTTGTTTGACCAATTCGGGGCCGGGAATGGAGGCATAGATCAATGTTTTGTTTCCTGACGACCGAAATTCGGGACGTTTGAAAAATTCATGCAACGTCCAGGTAACGTCTCCTGCGCCGCCGGCAGTAGGATTATCGCCCATATCACTGATTATAAACGGTTTTTTATCGCTTCTCAACGCTTGTGCCAGTGCATCGTCCAAATAAGTGGTGGGAGCTACAAAATCAAATTCTTTCCTTACACGCCAAAAATAGTTCGCTAATTTCTCAGCCGCTTTGCCTACGGCTTCCCGGTCGTCTCCATAAGCCATTACAACTCCGCCGTTGCGCGGTGCGTCGGCCCAGGGATAAGAAAGCCATACGGAAGCATCAATAACCTTATCTCCATCAAGAAGGCCGGGAATCTGGCCGGTGAGGGTTTTACCCGGTTCTATACGGGTACTGGTCTGTTCGCCCGGAAGCAGGATGGGGACGGGTATCCATGCTTTATAAGCCGGTTTTCCCTTTCCGTTTTCCAGTCTATTGAGCAGGTTGATGACAGCCCTTTTTTTCGTTTCGGTAGCGTCCTCGTGGGGAGAAAGCCGGTAACTGGTTATCAGGTCGGTATTTTGCGCCAGACGGGGCGACACGCTGCCGTGCGGATCCATCGACGTGGAAATCAGCACATCGGCGCCCGCCACTTCGCGGATACGAACCAGAAAATCACCTTCGGGATCATCTAACCCCTGAACGCTCATCGCCCCGTGAATATCGAAGAAAAGTCCGTCTAAAGGCAAGCTCTCTTTCAGCATATCCAGCGTTTTGGTCACTAACGATTCATAGGCCTCGCGTGTGACAATACCTCCCGGCATGGCATGTCCGCGCAGGGTAGGGAGCCATTCGGCGCGGTCGATTATTCCCGAATCGGGAGACATAAAAGGATAATAAGAGAAGATATTTTCTCCTGTACGCGCCAT
>JAISZV010000163.1 GCA_031284475.1 Proteiniphilum sp.
GTATAGGATTAGGGAAATATTATGCGGAAAATAACTCCTTGCAAAGTGGCGATACGACAGCCGTTCAAGTAGAGATAGGGCAAAAAGCTAAGATGCAGTTGCCCGACGGCACATCCGTATGGCTTAATTCTTCCGGTTCAATCACTTACGATAATACCTACAATAAAAAAGATCGTGTAGTTTATTTGCAGGGAGAAGCTTACTTTGAGGTAAGCAAAGATCAAAAGCGCCCGTTTATCGTAAAAATGAACGAGATTTCCGTCGAAGCGCTGGGGACAAGTTTCAATGTAAAAGCGTATCCTGAAGACAATTACATCGTAGCGACATTGATTGAAGGAAGTATCCGTATCAGTTCACCCGTACAATCGGAATTACTGGCGCCAAACGAACGAATTACGGTTACCAAAAGCGACGGGCAATTCGTAAAAAATATATTGCCGGATGCGAAAAAGAATATTTCATGGATTAACAGTCAATTGGCCTTTGAGCAGGAACGGATGGAGGATATAGCCAAAATGTTGGAACGAATGTATAATGTCCGTATTTGTTTTGCTTCGGAAAAGTTGAAAGATATCCGTTTTTCGGGAACAATTAAAAACAACAACATGGAAAATGTATTGCAGTTAATAGAATTTGTCGCCCCGATTCGCTATACCCTTGAAAAAGACGCAACAATAACAATTCGATCGAAGTAAATGATACGCACAGCCTTTAACCTTTAAAAAAAACAGCCATGAACACATCTTGAAATCACACACAAAAAACGGAACAATGTGGGCGCATTATTCCGTTCATGCAAAGAGGGTTCTCTCATAAAATCAAAAACATAATTGAAGAAAAATATCTTCAAGGGTCTGTTTTGTGCCCTGTTTGCCCTGCAAAGATATAAAAATATTACCAAACAATCTAATACGAAAAATATGAGTAATTTAAAAAAAGCGTTTGATTACCTGTTGTTATTCCTTTTTATAATGGCTGGCCATACAATCTGTTTTGGGCAAGTTACGATTTCGGCAAATAATACGGCAATCAAACAAATTATCCTCCAAATAGAAAAAGATAATGGATACAGTTTTTTTTATAGTGACGACGCCCTCGACTTAGACAGGGAAGTCACGGTGAACATACAAAACGAAAGTATAGAAGCGGCATTAAACAAAGTATTTGCCGGAACAAACATTCGCTATGCCATTGGAAAAGATAAGCAAATCCTGCTGACAACGGAACCTGTTGCGCAGGCCTCAAAGAAATATTTTGGCATCGTCACGGATGCGAACCATGAAGAGCCCATTACCGGCGCCAGCATTGCCGTAAAGGGCACTCGAACCGCCACGTTTACGGATGTTGACGGCAAATTCTCCATCGAAGCGCCCGCCGGTTCCACCTTACTGATAACCTATATCGGATATGCGCCGAAAGAAGTAAGGTTGGGCGAAAGCGCAGACTTGCGTATTGTTATACGGGAAGTTGTGAAATCGTTGGATGAGGTAGTGGTGGTGGGATACGGGACAATGAAAAAGCGAGACCTTACCGGTGCAGTATCTTCGATTAAGATGACCGATGCTCCCGTGCAGACATTCACCAACGTGGGCTATGCGCTTTCGGGTAAAGCGGCAGGGTTCCAGGTAACCCGCACCAGTGCACAGGTGGGCGGCGGTTCTTCCTTTAAAATTCGCGGGGCGGCTTCAACCGGTGTCGGCAACGATCCGCTATTTATTATTGACGGTTTTCCTGTGTCGTCTGGTGGATATTTGAGTTTGGGTGGGACTGCTGAGCGCTATACCGCAGGAACGATGGATAACATTCTCGAATCAATCAACCCCAACGACATTGAATCAATTGAAGTGTTGAAAGACGCCAGTTCGACCGCTATTTACGGCGCGCGTGCCGGGCACGGGGTAGTAATTATTACCACCAAACGCGGCAAAGAGGGCAAAATCAATGTGTCTTATTCCGGCAATGTAACGGTCCAAAACGCACGCAATACGTATAAGATGTTGAATGGCGAAGAGTATATGCTGGAATATAATCGTTTCCTCCATGAGCGATGGTTGCGCGAGAATGGTCAGGATATTTATGCAGGCTATTTGCCGACCAAGCCGAATCCGACGCCATTCATTCCGAGTTATAATGTTATAGATATAGCCACTGCTGAAACAACCGACTGGTTCGGTGAATTAACCCGCCCGGGCGTGATGCAATCGCACGATTTGTCGGTGAACGGCGGAACTAAGAATACCAAGTATGCGGCTGCGCTGAACTATACCGATCATGCCGGCGTGCTGAAAAACAACAATATGGGTAGAACCACCCTCCGCCTGAATCTTGACCAGAATTTCTCAAAGTATGTGAGTGGCGGTATTTCAATGAATCTCAGCCGGAATACTTACGACAACATACCTTTGGGTTCCGACAAGTGGCAAAATGCGGGGCTGATTTCGGCAGCAGTATCCTTTAATCCGGCTATTCCCATATACGACAGTGAAGGGAATTATTCCATCAATCCGCAATTACCGACAATTCCTAACCCGGTAAGCTTACTCGAAATCACGGATGTTACCAATAAAGAACGCTTGTTTGGACAGGCTTTTGTGGACGTAACGCCTGTGCAGGATCTGACACTGCGCGCCTCGTTTGGCATTGACCGCAAGTTTCAGAAACGAAAAAACTATTTGCCCAAAACCACGCGCTATGGCGCGGGTGTGAACGGCTCGGGGTTTATTTCGGAAGAAGACCGCAACGATTACCTAATGGACTTGACGGCTACCTATATCAAACAATTCGGCGATCACAGGCTGACGGCCTTGCTGGGCTACTCATACCAGCGATTTGAAACGGAAGGATTCAACACTTCCAACTCCGATTTTATTACTGATGCGTTCCTGTACAATAATTTGGGCGCCGGCGCATTTGAAAAACCCGGCGTAAATTCTTGGGCATCGCTTAGCTCGCTCAATTCGTTTTTTGGCCGCGTGAGTTATTCGTTCCTTGAGCGGTATTTACTGACCACTACATTGCGTGCCGATGGCGCATCCAATTTTGATCCGGATAATCGCTGGGGCTATTTTCCTTCCGTATCGGCAGGCTGGCGGTTCTCGGAAGAACCTTTTTTGGAATCGCTGTCAACGGTGTTGTCCAATGGGAAAATCCGCGTCAGCTATGGCCAAACCGGGAACTCAAATATCGGTAACCGCGTGTTGGATTTATATGACGTGAATATATGGCTGTCGAGTTTCTTCGGGAACAGTCCACATCCCGCCGTTATTGCCTCTCAATTAGGCAACAAGTTCCTGACATGGGAAACTACCACGGAAATAAACATAGGGCTCGATTTGGGATTTTTCAATAACCGTATTGGCCTGACGGCAGAATATTTCGACCGTACGATTTCAGACCTGCTGTCATCCAAATCGCTGATGTTTTACTACGAACTGACCTCTACCGCCGCCAATATCGGTGCGACGCGCAGCACAGGGGTTGAAATTACGCTGAATACCCAGAATATACGCACGACCGATTGGCATTGGACTTCCGACATTACGTTCTCGACCTATAATGACCGTTGGAAAACACGCGACCCGACTTGGAAGCCCGCTTCCTATGAAAAAGAAGACGCCCCGATTCGTGCTTTTTATTCCTATGAGGCAGACGGGATATTGCAGGCCGGGGAACCGGCGCCGGCACATCAACCCTTGTTGTTGCCCGGGCAGGTGAAATTGAAAGACCTCAGTGGACCGGATGGCGTTCCCGACGGAAAATTGGACAACTATGATGTACAGTTGAACGGCACATGGGATCCCGCCTTTATTTTCGGGCTTAACAATACGCTGGCGTACAAAAATTTCGATCTGAATATCTATCTCTATGGCGAAGTAAACAAAATTATGGGCGCCAGTTACTACGACGGATGGACTTTTTCAGGCGGCAGTTTAGACATCGGTGAAAACGTATCGGCAGCCATCAGGGAAACTTATGGCTCTGATAATCTGAATACCACCCGCCCCAGTTCTTATTCTTCCTCTTACGGGAACGGTAATTTTTATCAGAAGAAAATTTCCTTTATCCGGGTGCGTAATATTACGCTGGGCTACACCGTACCTTTGAAGAAAAGTATCATGGATAAACTGCGGGTATATATTGATATAAACAACCCGCTTGTAATTACTAACTGGACGGGTATTGATCCCGAAACCGATAATGGCTCGTATGCTTATCCCAATGTGTTGGGCGTGAGTGTGGGTGTTAATGTAACCTTTTAAAACGACAGAACAATGAATAGACATTTTAAATTTCTGAAAAACGTGATAGTAGGCCTGTGTTGCCTGCTTGCTGCCGGATCGTGCGAATTGGAATCGGAAACCTATGACCGGATTAATGCCAGTATTTTTCCGAAATCGGAAGCCGACGTAGATGCGCTGGTGACCGGTTATGCCTATGGCGTATTCCAAAACAGTTTCTATGACTATATGTTCAATGCGCACGATGGCCTCTTTCTTGCGAATGATCTGACATCCGACTATGGCATGTGTCAGGACGGTTGGTCAAGGGGAGATTTGACCTTTGTGCGATATACGCAAAATTCTTCCGTATATACCGAATACATCCGGCCGAGTTATATGTATTCGAACTGGATCAGCAAAATGACGCTGGCGCTTTACCGCATCAAAGATGTGCCGATGCGACAGGAAGTGAAAGACCGCTACAATGCCGAACTTCGGATGGGGCGTGGCTGGCTGGCATATCTCCTGTATGAATCCTTTGGCCCGATTGTGATTGCAGATCTCGAAACCCTGCTAAATCCGGCGGAGGAAATCATTTTGCCCCGCTTGTCGGAAGAGGATATGCAAACCTTTATCGAAACTGAGCTGACGGAAGCCGCCAAAGGATTGGACTATAACTACCGGAAAGGCGACGCCAACTGGGGACGTTTTACCAAAGGTTTGGCGAATACCGTCCTCCTGAAATTCTACATGCACACCAAACAGTGGGCAAAAGCTGAAGCCATGGGGCGCGAATTACTCAAACCCGAGTATGGCTATGACTTAGTGCCTGAATATCAGGATATCTTTACACTGGCCAACGAACAGAATATAGAAATTATCTGGGCGGCGCAATGCGTGCGGGGATATGCTGAAAACCAGTGGCACACCTCTGTATTGCCGGCCGATTATAACTTTACGCCTTTCTTGAATGGGCTAACCAAATGGAACGGATACAAAATATCCTGGCCGTTTGTCAACACCTTTGATGCGAGTGACAAGCGGCTGCAAACCATTGTTACTTCCTACACCAGTAAGGATGGTGTGGTGCACAATGAAACAAACGACGCGTACGACCCCAGCGCGCTTATTTATCGCGGTGCTATTCCGCTCAAGTATGAAATCGATCCAACTACTACAGGGCAAACATCGCAAGTGGACTGGATTGTATATCGGTTTGCCGATGTGCTAACCCTGACGGCGGAAGCCATTGTGCGTAACGGCAACTCAGTGACATCCGAGGCAGTGGCGTTGCTCAACCGTGTCCGTACCCGTTCGTTGCCGAACAAAGCCTACCTGCAGTCTAACTTTACAGGTGTTTCCGACTTCCTGACCGCCGTACTCAACGAGCGGGGCTGGGAGTTGTATTTCGAGGGCGCCCGCAGGGCCGACCTTATTCGTCACGGCGTATATGTGGAAAAAATACTGGAAAAAGCGCAGGCACACGGGCAGCAAACGCTGGTAAGCGAAAAATACCTCCGGTATCCCCTTCCGCAAAATGTCATTGATGAAGGCAAGGGTGTCATTGAGCAAAATCCGGATTTTTAAATTTAACAATATATTATTACATTTTAAAACAGAAATTTATGAAAAAGTCAACGATACAAATAGTCATCTGTTTTTTCGCAATCCTCATGCTGGGGGCTTGTAAAGAAGAGTCTGTGCCCGTGTTCAATGTCCCGGCGGATGAAATTGCCAACTTGACCCCGTTTAGCGCAGCCGGTGAAATCAAAAGCATAACAGTTGAAGCTTCCGGTAATGTTACGGCTACTTCCGACCAGCCGGACTGGTGTATCCCTACTTATGCCTACCGGCATAACCTGCTTTTTTTTGATGTGAAACCCAATGAAGGGACAGCGCGCACTGCCGTTGTTACTGTGCAATCCGAAGGATTCCCGGATATCACAGTGCCCATTTCACAGTTGGGCGCTCCTCCTTCGCTATCGGTCACAGA